>DASWUI010000065.1:0-5154 GCA_036401715.1 Ramlibacter sp.
GGTTGACCAGCGCGCCGAAGTCCAGGATCTTGGTGATCGGGCCTTCGTAGACCTTGCCGACCTCGACTTCGGCGGTGATCTGCTCGATGCGCTTCTTGGCCTCTTCGGCCTTGCCGGCGTCGGTGGAGGCGATGGTGATGGTGCCGTCCTCGCCGATGTCGATCGTGGTGCCCGTCTCTTCCGTGAGCGCACGGAGGGTGGCGCCGCCCTTGCCGATCACGTCGCGGATCTTCTCGGGGTTGATCTTCATCGTGTAGAGGCGCGGCGCCCAGGTGGACACGTCGGACTTGGCCGCGCCCAGCGCTTCCTGCATCTTGCCCAGGATGTGCATGCGCGCTTCCTTGGCCTGGGCCAGGGCGACCTGCATGATTTCCTTGGTGATGCCCTGGATCTTGATGTCCATCTGCAGGGCCGTGACGCCGTTGACGGTGCCGGCCACCTTGAAGTCCATGTCGCCCAGGTGGTCCTCGTCGCCCAGGATGTCGGTCAGCACCGCGAAGCGGTTGCCTTCCTTGATCAGGCCCATGGCGATGCCGGCCACGTGGGCCTTCATCGGCACGCCCGCGTCCATCAGCGCCAGGCAGCCGCCGCAGACGGAGGCCATGGAGGAGGAGCCGTTGGATTCGGTGATCTCGGAGACCACACGCATCACGTAGGGGAACTCTTCCTTGGACGGCAGCAGCGGGATCAGCGCGCGCTTGGCCAGGCGGCCGTGGCCCACTTCGCGGCGCTTGGTGGAGCCCATGCGGCCCGTTTCCCCGGTGGCGAAGGGAGGCATGTTGTAGTGGAACAGGAAACGGTCCTGGTACTCGCCGGCCAGCGCGTCGATGCGCTGCGCGTCCTGCTCGGTGCCCAGCGTGGAGATCACCAGGGCCTGGGTCTCGCCGCGCGTGAACAGGGCGGAGCCGTGGGTGCGGGGCAGCACGCCGGTGCGGATCTCGATCGGGCGCACGGTGCGGGTGTCGCGGCCGTCGATGCGCGGCTCGCCGGACAGGATCTGGCTGCGCACGACGCGCGACTCGATCTCGAACACCAGGTTGTCCACCTTGATCGGGTCGAATTCGATGCCCTGCTCCTTCAGCGCGGCCTGCACGGAGGAACCGGCGTCGCGCAGGGCCTGGGTGCGGGCCTGCTTGGAGCGGATCTGGTAGGCGGCCCGGATCTTCTCCTCGGCCAGCTCGCGCACCCTGGCTTCGAAGGACTCGTCCTTCGGGGGCGCCTGCCAGTCCCACACCGGCTTGCCGGCCTCGCGCACGAGCTCGTGGATGGCGTTGATCGCGACCTTGCCCTGCTCGTGGCCGAACACCACGGCGCCCAGCATCACTTCCTCGGACAGCTGCTGCGCCTCGGATTCGACCATCAGCACGGCGGCCTCGGTGCCGGCGACCACCAGGTCCAGGTCCGACATCTTGCGGGCCGTGGGGCCGGGGTTCAGCACGTACTCGCCGTTGACGTAGCCCACGCGGGCGGCGCCGATCGGGCCGTTGAAGGGGATGCCGGAGATGGACAGCGCGGCGGACACGCCGATCATGGCGGCGATGTCGGCGTCGACTTCGGGGTTCAGCGAGATGGTGTGGATGACCACGTGCACCTCGTTGTAGAAGCCTTCGGGGAACAGCGGGCGGATCGGGCGGTCGATCAGGCGGGAGGTCAGCGTCTCGAGCTCCGAGGGCTTGGCTTCACGCTTGAAGAAGGATCCGGGGATCTTGCCGGCGGCGTAGGTCTTCTCGATGTAGTCGACGGTCAGCGGGAAGAAGTCCTGGCCCGGCTTGGCGGTCTTGGAGCCCACCACGGTGGCCAGCACCACGGTGTCCTCGATGTTGACCAGCACGGCGCCGGAGGCCTGGCGGGCGATCTCGCCCGTTTCCAGCACGACGGTGTGGTTGCCCCACTGGAACGACTTGGTGACCTTGTTGAAGATGCTCATGGCGTGTCCTCTTTTCTTTCTGGTTGGCGGAGCCTGGGGCCGAACACGATGCCATTCCTGCGGGGTTCGGGAGGCCCGAGCCCCCCAGGAATGACACAGCGCGTATCCGGTCCTGCGCTCCGAAGTAAAAAACGCCTGAGCAGTTGCGTAGAACCGGCTCAGGCGTTGTTTGCAGCGGGTCTGCTTACTTGCGCAGGCCCAGCTTGGTGATCAGGGCGGTGTAGCGCTCGGCGTCCTTGTTCTTCAGGTAGGCGAGCAGGCTCTTGCGGCGGTTCACCATGCGCAGCAGGCCGCGGCGGCCGTGGTGGTCCTTGGCGTGCGTCTTGAAGTGCGGGGTGAGTTCGTTGATGCGGGCGGTCAGCAGCGCGACTTGCACTTCGGGGCTGCCGGTGTCGTTGGCGCCGCGCGCATGCGCGGAAACGACCTCTGCCTTGTTGATGGCGGTCATGTTCGTCCTTGAAGGTTGTTGACTTGCGAAGGGCTGCGGGACTGCGGCCCTACGTGCGCTCTGCGTGTGCAGAACCGGGGGATTATAGCCGAGGGGAAATACAGGGGTACTTCGTCATTCCCGCGGCGGCGGGAACCAAGGGTTTCATCCGGCCGCCGCAGTTCCACCGGACGCCTTGGATCCCCGCCTTTGCGGGGATGACGACAGGTGCGCGCGAGCGCTGCGGTTCGGCGCTGCGCGCGCTCACCGCCGGCCTACCGGGACCGCCAGCTGGACAGCCGATCGACCCCATGCCTCAACCGCGCCACGTCCTTCGACGCGAAGCACCACCGCAACCACCCCTGCGCCTCCGGCGCGAACGCATTCCCCGGCGCCAGCCCGATTCCCGCTTCGGCCACCAGCCTCTTGGCCAGCGCCAGCGAATCGCCGAAACCGTCGAGCTTGAAGAAGGCGTACATGCCACCCTTGGCGGGGGTCAGCTCCACCCGCGGCAGGGCCTGCAGCAACGGCACCAGCGTGTCCCGGCAGGTCTTGAGGTGCGCCACCACGCGCGGGGTCACCTCGTCGGTGCGGCGCATGGCTTCCACGGCGGCCCGCTGGGTGAACACGCTGGCGCAGGAGGTGTTGAACTCGATGAGCTTGCCCATGTGGTGCGTCATGGCCGGCGGCATGACCAGCCAGCCGAGTCGCCAGCCGGTCATGAGGAAGCTCTTGGAAAAGCTGTGCGCCACGACCAGCCGGTCGTCGGGCTGCGCGATGTCCAGGAAGCTCGGCGCGCAGCCGTTGGCGGTGGGCTCGTAGTACAGCCGCTCGTACACCTCGTCGGCCAGGATCCAGGTGCCCGTCCTGCGGCAGTGCTCCAGGATGGCCTGCTGCTCCTCGCGCGAGAGGGTCCAGCCGGTCGGGTTGTTGGGTGCGTTGACGATCAGCAGCCGGGTGGCGGGCGTGATCGCGTCCAGCAGCTTCTGCAGGTCCAGCGTCCAGGCGCCGCCGCGGGGCGTCAGCGACACCCGCCTGAGCTTCGCCCCCATGATCAGCGCCTGCGCCGGCAGGTTGGGCCACACGGGCGTCACCGCCACGACCTCGTCGCCGGCATCCACCACGGCCTGGCAGGCGAGCATCAGCGCATTGACGCCGCCGGAGGTGACGGCGATGCGCTCCGGCCCCACCTTGCCGTGCAGCTTCGACGCGTACGCCGAAATCGCCTCGCGCAGTTCCGGCAGGCCGAGGTTGTGCGCGTAGAAGGTCTCGCCCGAGCGCAGCGAGGCGATCGCCGCCTCGCGGATGAACTCCGGCGTGACCTCGTCGCTCTCGCCGAACCAGAAGGCCAGCACGTCGCTGCGCCCCATGCCGGCGTTCGCCACTTCACGGATCCTGGATTCTTCGAGGTCGAGGACGGTCTGTCTCATAGGGAGCCGATTCTCACGCGGGCCGGGCCATCTTGCAGGCGTGGGGCATTTCCGCCTGGGCCGGCGCGATCTGCCGCACCACGCGGAAGCCGTAGCCCGAACCTTCCACGTCGAACTTGACGCCCGGGGCGCCCTGGCGGTCCATCACGCCCACCACCAGCGGCTGCTGGAACTGGTGGTCGGCCGCGCGCATGCGCCCCGACTGCCCGGCAAAGCGCACGTCGGCCTGCTCCAGCGCCTGCGCCAGCGGCACCGATTCGGCGGTACCGGCCTTCTCGATCGCCTGCGCCAGCGCCTCGATCATCATCTGCATGCGCATGTGCACGTAGTCGTCGGCGGGATTCGGGAAGCGCCGGCGGAAGGACTGGTAGAAGGCGTCGCTTTCCCGCGTGGGCAGGTTGGGCAGCCAGTCGGCCACCGCCAGCACCTTGCCGACGCCCGCTTCGCCGATGGCGGCCGGCGCGCCCAGCGCGTTGCCGTAGAAGGTGAAGAAGCGGCCCTCGAAGCCCGCCTCGCGCGCCGCCTTCACCAGCAGCGTGAGGTCGCTGCTGAAATTGCCGGTGATCACCGCATCGGCGCCGCTGAGCTTGATCTTGCCCGCGTACGGCGCGAAGTCCTTGATGCGCAGCAGCGGATGCAGTTCCTCCGCCACCACCTGCACGTCGGGCCGCTGCGCGGCGAGCTGGCGCTTCGCCTCGCGCTGCACCGCCTGGCCGAAGCTGTAGTCGGGATTGATGAGGTACACCGACTTCAGCGCCTTCTCGTCCCGCACCACCGACATGAGCGCCGCCATGCGCATGTCCGCGTGCGCGTCGAAGCGGAAATGCCAGAAGCTGCACTTCTCGTTGGTGAGGATCGGGTCGACCGCGGAGTAGTTCAGGAACACCACGCGCTGGCCCGGTTCGCGCTCGTTGTGGCGGTTGATCGCCTCGATCAGCGCCGCCGCCACGGCCGACGAATTGCCCTGCAGGATCACGCGGGCACCGTCGTCGATGGCCGAGCGCAGCGCGGAGAGCGCTTCCTCGATCTGGCCCTTGCTGTCGTAGCGATCGAGCTGCAGGCGGCGCTGGCCCTCGCGCGTGCGCACGCCGCCCCGCTGGTTCACCCGCTCCACCGCCCACGCGAGGTTGCGGAACACCGCCTCGCCGCCGTTGGCGTTGCCGCCGGAGAGGCCCTCGATCATCGCGAGCCGGAGGGGGGCGCTGCCTTGCGCGCGCGCGAAGGCGGGAAGAAATGCCGCCGCGGCCAGCGATTTCAAGACCGCGCGCCGATGATTTTTCATGCCAGGGAATCCTTGAAATGCGCGGCCCGGTGCGCAGATGGGGACCAGGCGGCGCTCGATGTGAGAGCCGCGCAGTGTAAGGGAGCCG
>DASWUI010000066.1:0-4275 GCA_036401715.1 Ramlibacter sp.
GCTGAACCAGACATCGATCGAGGTCCTCGCTGGGTACAAGAACGTCCCGGTCGAAAACGTGGTCCCGTGTACGTCCTTCCAGGATTTCGACGACTGGACGAACCATGGAGCCGATCGCCGCAAGGTCGCTCAGGCGCTCGCGGAGAACTGGGCCTTCCGGAATGATGCTGACCGCGCCTTGGCCGAGGCGTGGCTGCGCCAGGCAGAAACGGCGGCGGCCGTGAAGGCGGCAGAGTCCGCTGCCCTAGGCGCGATGCGGTCCGCCCGTTGGACCTTGTGGGCAGCCATCGCGGCTGCGGCCGGAGCGCTCTCCACGTTGGGGCAGGCCTTTATCACCGCCACATGCCCGCCTGCCCCACCACAAGCAAAGACGCCAGCAGCCGTGCCGAAACCAGCGGCGTCAACAGTAGGATCACTGCCCCCGACCACGCCCTGACCACGAACGAGCGACGCTCCGTCCGCCTGCACACCTACTGCACACGACAGCCCCGCAACCCGCACCATTGTTGGGTTTTCGCACCGATCCATCATCGGCGCGACGCTCATGCGCCACGCCACAGGTTCTTGGTTCACCGGGAAGACATTCCAGTCGCGGGGCGGTCATCGCCCCCAGACCGCATTTTGCCCGGTGGCGGGCGTCTCACCCGGGCTTCGCGCGAACGGGTCGCGCGCCGCAAGGATCACGTTCCCTGGCGCTGCCGCGGCTCACGGCGCCGCGCCCATGACCAGTCCCTCGATCTGGTGCTTCTGCACGATCGGCGCCAGGCGTTCGACCACGCGGCAGACCAGGTGCCTGCGCACCACCTCGGGCAGGGCCGCGTGGTAGTCGCGCGTGACGGTCACGTCGTGCAGCGCCGCGTGGCCCGCGCCCGGGGCGTCGACACCCAGCACCAGCACCGGGCGGCAGACCGGGGAGCCGTGCGCCGTGCCGCGGTGGATGGTCAGGGCCGAGCGGCAACTGATGTCGCCGGCCTGCGGAAACTTCAGCACCGCGAGTGCGTTGTAGCGATCGGACTCCGGGGCGGGCGGGAACATGCCGGCCTCCCAGTCGCGCCCTTCCTCCCACTGGGTGCCGTGCGCCACTTCCAGCGGGCCCATGTCGGGCGTGACGTCCACGCCCGTCACGTTGAAGGCGAGCGAGGTGAGGCGATGGTCCTCGTAGGACTCGCGCGGTGCCGGGAAGTCGCGGTGCCAGGGCTGGTACTGCGCGCCCTGGAAGGGGACGTCCAGCCCGATCTCCACGATCTCGTAGTCGGGCCCGAGCACCGTTTCGCACATCGCCAGCACCCAGGGATGGGTGACGAGGTCCACGAAGCCGCGGAACGCCTGCGGGTGCGCCTCCACGTACCAGCGGCGCGGGCCACGGCCGACCGCGCCGCCGGGCCGCGGGATGGCGTCCCAGAACGCGGTCATCATGTCCTCGCGCAAGTCTTCCACCCACGCGCGGCTGAACGCGCCCTTGCACGCGGTGATGCCGTCCCGGTGGAGCGCGCGGACGCTGGCCTCCACGTCCGGCCGCACTGGCTGCTGCGGGTCCTGCATCGCGCCCGCTCAGCCTTCGCCCAGCGTGACCGGCTCGCCGTGGCCCGGCGTCATGCCCGGGCCCTTGGGACGGCCTTCTTCCCGGTCGGGGTGCAGACGGCCGTCGACGCCGCGGGACTCCGCCACCGCGATGGGATCGCTGCAGGGGAACGTGTACTGAACCGCCACGTCGAGGATGTCGTCGTACGAGGGGTCCGGCCCCAGCGGTTCCTGCGCCTCGCGCGCGCGGGGCGCCGGCGGGTCCTCGGCGGTGGGAAAGTTGTTCCAGGTGTCCATGGCTTCATTGGGGCCCACCTGCATGGGCGCGTCGTGTCGGTTCGGCACCGAGGGCGCAGTAGGAAGCCCCCGCGCCCGGGCCCGCTGCCCCGACGCGAGCACGCTGTACGCGCAGCCCTACCCCGCCCGCCCGCGGGCGACTACATCCGAGCCCGGCCGTGCGCGCTGCAATGGGGAGGAAAACGAAGAGAAAGGATTTCCCATGAGGCCTTTTCACATCGACTCGAGCATGAAGACCATGCGCGGCGTGTTCTACCCGACGGGCTGGATGGTCCTGATGTTTCCCGGCGAGCAGCAGGCGCGCGACGCCGCCCGGCTGCTGGAGCACAACGGTGTCGGGGGCGACGCCATGATGCTGATGAGCCCGCAGGAGATCCGCCGCGAACTCGTCGGCGCGGAGGGCGACGACAACCTGCTGCCCTCCGCCGGGACCGAGGGCGACACCGTGCGCAAGATCGTGGAGTGCGCCGGCAAGGGTCACTACGGGCTGATGGTGCACGCACCGCACCACGCCGACTCCGATCGCCTGACCGCGCTGCTCAAGGACGCACCGATCACCTACGGCCAGAAGTACCGCACCCTGGTGATCGAGGACATCGTCGCCTGACGCGCGGCGGGCCGGGGGCGCCCGTGCCGCAGCTGGAACGTTCCTCGCCTTCCCGCGGGACATGAAAAAGGCCCGCGCGAGCGGGCCTTCTCCCTGGACGCCGGGAAGGCGTCAACCCATGTGCAGGCCGCCGTTGACGGAGAAGTCCGCGCCGGTGGTGTAGCCGCTTTCCTCGCCCGCCAGCCAGGCGATGATCGAGGCGATCTCGCTCGGCTCGCCGAAGCGCTTGACCGGGATCGTCGCGACGATCTTGTCCTGCACGTCCTGGCGGATCGCCTTGACCATGTCGGTGCCGATGTAGCCCGGGCTCACGGTGTTGACCGTCACGCCCTTGGTCGCCAGTTCCTGCGCCAGCGCCATCGAGAAGCCGTGCATGCCGGCCTTGGCCGCGGAGTAGTTGGTCTGGCCCGCCTGGCCCTTCTCGCCGTTGACCGAGGAGATGTTGATGATGCGGCCCCAGCCCTTTTCCACCATGTCGCCCACGACCTGCTTGGTCACGTTGAACATCGAGTTGAGGTTGGTCTCGATCACCGCGTCCCAGTCCTCGCGGGTCATCTTCAGGAACATGCGGTCGCGCGTGATGCCGGCGTTGTTCACCAGCACGTCGATCGAGCCGTGTTCCTGCTTCGCCTTCGTGAAGGCCTGCACGGTGGAGTCCCAGTCGCCGACGTTGCCCACGGAGGCGTAGAAGGTGTAGCCGAGCGCCTTCTGCTCGCCCAGCCACTTGTCGAAGTCGCGCGTGGGGCCGCAACCCGCGATCACCTTGAAGCCTTCCTTGTGCAGGCGCTGGCAGATCGCGGTGCCGATGCCGCCCATGCCACCGGTCACGTATGCCACTTTCTGGGCCATGTTGCTCACCTCTTGTCTCGTTGGGGAAAAATCATTCTGCGCGCTCAGGCCCGCTCGACCGCAAGGGAAACTCCCGTGCCGCCGCCGATGCACAGCGCGGCCAGGCCCTTGCGCGCTTCGCGCCTCTGCATCTCGTGCAGCAGCGTCACCAGGATGCGGCAGCCGGATGCACCGATCGGGTGCCCGATGGCGATGGCACCGCCGTTGACGTTGACCTTGGCCGGGTCGATGCCCAGCTCCTTGTTCACCGCGCAGGCCTGCGCCGCGAAGGCTTCGTTCAGCTCGAACAGGTTCACGTCCTGCACGTTCCAGCCGGCGCGCTGCAGCGCCTTGCGCGACGCGGGCACGGGTCCCATGCCCATCGTGGCGGGATCAAGTCCGGAGGTGCCGAAGGCGGCGATGCGCGCCAGCGGCTTGAGCCCCAGCTGCGCGGCCTTCTTCGCGCTCATCACCACCACGGCGGCGGCGCCGTCGTTGATGCCGGAGGCATTGCCGGCGGTCACGGTGCCGGCCTGGTCGAAGGCGGGACGCAGCCCGGCCAGGGCTTCGGCGTTGGTCTTGCGATTGACGTATTCGTCGGTGTCGAAGACCAGCGGGTCGCCCTTCTTCTGCGGGATGCTCACCGGGACGATCTCGTCCTTGAACTTGCCGGCTTCCTGCGCGGCGGCCGCCTTCTGCTGGCTGGCCAGCGCCAGCGCGTCCTGCGCCGCGCGGTCGATCGAGTAGGCCTTGGCCACGTTCTCCGCGGTGATGCCCATGTGGTACTGGTTGTAGACGTCCCACAGGCCATCGACGATCATGGAGTCGATCATCTTCCAGTCGCCCATGCGCTGGCCGTCGCGCGAGCCCAGCAGCACGTGCGGCGCGGCGCTCATGTTCTCCTGCCCGCCGGCCACCACGATGTCGGCGTCGCCCCAGGCGACCGCCTGCGCCGCCAGCATCACGGCCTTCAGGCCCGAGCCGCACACGGCGTTGATCGTCAGGCCCGGAACTTCCTTCGG
>DASWUI010000067.1:0-1906 GCA_036401715.1 Ramlibacter sp.
CCGGTGGAGCTGCTGGTGCTGGCCTGCGTGGCGGTCGGCGTCGTGCCCATGGTCACGATCGGGCCGATCCTCGAGATCGGCGTTCGCGGCATGCTGGGCCGGGAGGTGCCGCCCTACAGCCTGGCGCCGTGGCATGGCTTCAACCTGCCGCTCGTGATGAGCCTCGTGGCCATGGCCGGTGGCGTCGTCTCCTACCTGGTGCTGCGCCGGCATCTCGCGTCCGATTCGGACACCGGCACGATGCCGCGCCTCGACGGGCGCGTGATGTTCGAGCGCGTGCTGACGGCGCTTTCCTGGCGCGGGGCGCGCACGCTCGAGCGCTGGCTCGGCACCTACCGGCTGCAGCCGCAACTCTGGTGGCTGCTCATCGCCGCGATCGTCGCCGCGTCCCTGCCCGTGTTCACGGGGGGGTTGCGTCTCGGCCCGCTGGAGCCCACGCCGATCGACCCGGCCATGGCGATCGCCTGGGCCGCGGGCGCCGTGTGCGCGGTCGCCGCGGCCACGCAGGCCAAGTTCCACCGCTTCGCCGCACTCCTGTGCGCGGGCGGCGCCGGCCTCGTGGTCTGCCTTACCTTCGTGCGCATGTCGGCCCCCGACCTCGCGCTCACGCAGCTGGTGGTCGAGATCGTGACCACGGTGCTGCTGCTGCTGGGATTGCGCTGGCTGCCGAGGCGCGATCCGCTCGCGCCGCGCCGGCCGGGGTTGCATGCGTTCGGGCGCCACGCGCGCGACCTCGCCATCGCGGCGACCTGCGGACTGGGGCTGGCGGGCCTGGCCTACGCGGTGATGACGCGCCCCTTGCCGGAAACCATCTCGGGCTACTTCCTGGAGAACGCGTACCCGGAGGGCGGCGGCACCAACGTCGTGAACGTCATCATCGTCGACTTCCGCGGCTTCGACACGCTGGGCGAGATCACCGTGCTCGCCGTTGTGGCGGTCACGGTGTACGCGTTGCTGCGGCGCTTCCGCCCGCCGCGCGAGAGCCTGCAGGTGCCCAGGCGCCAGCAGGAGCGCACGAGCGCCCGCGAGGAGATGCTGGTGCCCGGCACGATCACGCGCTTCCTGTTTCCCGTGATACTGGTGGTCGCGCTCTACCTGCTGGTGCGCGGCCACAACATGCCGGGCGGCGGGTTCGCCGCGGGCGTGGTCGTCGCGATCGCGTTCATCCTGCAGTACATCTTCGGCGGCACGCGCTGGGCCGAGGATCGCCTGCGGCTGCGGCCGATGCGCTGGATGGGGGTGGGCCTGCTCGGCGCCACGATCACCGGGGCCGGCGCGTGGTTGTTCGCGCATCCCTTCCTCACCTCGCACACGGCGCACTTCACGCTGCCGCTGCTGGGCGAACTGCACGTGCCCAGTGCGATGTTCTTCGACGTGGGCGTGTTCATCCTCGTCGTGGGCGCCACGGGACTGATCCTGATCGCGCTCGCGCACCAGTCGCTGAGGCATCCATGGAAATGATGCTGGCGCTGCTGATCGGCACGCTCGCCGGTTCCGGCGTGTGGCTGCTGCTGCGCCCACGCACGTTCCAGGTGATCCTGGGGCTGGCGCTCCTGTCGTACGCGGTGAACCTCTTCATCTTCGCCATGGGCTGGGTGCGCGGCGGCCTGCCGCCCATCGTGCGGCCCGGCGGGCCGGTGGACCCGGCGCGCTTCGCCGACCCGCTGCCGCAGGCGCTGGTGCTCACCGCCATCGTGATCAGCTTCGCCACCACGGCGTTGCTGCTGGTGGTGCTGCTGGCCGCGCGGGGCCTCACCGGCACCGACCACGTCGACGGCCGGGAGCCCGGGCCGTGAACCTTGGCGCGCACCTGCCGATCGCGCCGGTCCTGCTGCCGCTGGTGACGGGCGCCGTGCTGCTGCTCCTGGACGAGGAGCGCCGCCGGCTGAAGGCGGGTGTGGCCATC
>DASWUI010000068.1:0-4115 GCA_036401715.1 Ramlibacter sp.
AAGGCCATCGGCATGATCGTGCTGGGCCTGCTGCTGGGTCTGATCGGCACCGACGTGAACTCGGGCGTCGCGCGCTTCTCCTTCGACATCCCGGAACTCACCGACGGCATCGGCTTCATCACCATCGCCATGGGCGTGTTCGGCTACGGCGAAATCATCAGCAACCTGTCCAAGTCCGCCGAGCACCGGGAGGTGTTCACGGGCAAGGTGAAGGGCCTGTTCCCGACCAAGGAAGACTTCAAGCGCATGACGCCCGCGATCCTGCGCGGCACGGCGCTGGGCTCCAGGCTGGGCATCCTGCCGGGCGGCGGCGCCTTGCTGTCCGCCTTCGCGGCCTACACGATCGAGAAGAAGACCAAGCTGCAGCCGGGCGAAGTGCCCTTCGGCAAGGGCAACATCCGCGGCGTCGCCGCCCCGGAAGCAGCCAACAACGCCGGCTCGCAGACCTCCTTCATCCCGCTGCTGACGCTGGGCATCCCGCCCAACGCGGTGATGGCGCTGATGGTGGGTGCCATGACCATCCACAACATCCAGCCCGGCCCGCAGGTGATGACCAGCAACCCGCAGCTGTTCTGGGGCCTGATCGCCTCGATGTGGGTGGGCAACGCGATGCTCGTGATCCTGAACCTGCCGCTGATCGGCATGTGGATCAAGATGCTGACCATCCCCTACCGCTGGCTGTTCCCCTCCATCGTGCTGTTCTGCGCCATCGGCGTGTACTCCACGAACAACAACACCTGGGACATCTGGATGGTGGCGCTCTTCGGGGTGATCGGCTACGTGTTCATCAAGCTGGGGGCCGAACCCGCCCCCCTGCTGCTCGGTTTCATCCTGGGCCCCATGATGGAGGAGAACCTGCGGCGGGCGCTGCTGCTGTCCCGGGGCGACTGGAGCGTGCTGGTCACGCGGCCGCTGTCCGCCGGCCTGCTGGCCGCGGCGCTGCTGCTGATCATCATCGTGGCGCTGCCCGCGGTGAAGAGCAAGCGCGAGGAAGCCTTCGTCGAGGACTGATCCCGGCAGGCGGCTTGCCGCGAACGGAAAGGGCGCCCGGGGCGCCCTTTTTTCTTGCGCGACAATCGGCGCATGGCCCAGACCACCGCCCACCCGCAAAGGGTGGTGCTGCACAACGAGATCCACGCCCGTCCGCCGGAAGCGATGGCCGCCCCGCTGGCCCTGTCGCACGTCGTGATGTTCGGCGATGCCGCGGCGCGCGAGGCGAGCCGCGCCCACCTGGCCGCGCTGCTGCGCGACCACCACCTGCCGCTGCCCGACGCGCACAGCAACCACGTGCGCATGGAGCTCGGGGGCTTCCGCCTGCGCTGGGAGCTGCACACCGAGTTCGTGACCTGGACCTTCTCGCGCCCGTTCGACGCCTCCGGCTTCGGCGAGCAGGAGCCGGCGACCGCGGTGCAGGCGGTCCCGCAGGAATGGCTGGCCGCCCTGCCGGGCGAGTGCCTGGCGGCCCTGCACCTGTGGGTGCTGCCCACCCGCGAGGTGCACCAGCAGGCGCTCACGCGGCAGCTGCTGCGCGAGGAGACGCTGGTCGGCTCCACCGTCGCCGACGGCCACGGCACCGTCTTCACCGATTTCGCCATCCACCCCGACGGCTATTCGCGCATGGTGCTGCTGGCCGACGGCATGCCGCCGCGCCGCCTGGGCCGGCTGGTCCAGCGGCTGCTGGAGGTGGACACCTACCGCATGGCGGCGCTGCTCGGCCTGCCGGCGGCGCGCGAGTCGTCCGCGCTCCTGAGCGTGGCGGAAAAGGAACTGGCGGCGCTGGCCGAGGCGATCCGCATCGCGGGCCGGCACGAGGAGCCGCAGCTGCTGGACCGCCTGACGCGGCTGGCCGGGCAGGTGGAGAGCCACTACGCCGCCACCCATTCGCGCTTCTCGGCCAGCGCCGCCTACTTCGAGCTGGTGGACCGGCGGCTGCAGGACATCCTGGAAAGCAAGCTGGGCGGCCTGCAGACGCTGGGGGACTTCATCGAGCGGCGGCTGTCGCCCGCGCGCGCCACCTGCGAATGGTCGGTGCGCCGGCAGGACGCACTGTCGCAGCGGGTCTCCCGCATCAGCAACCTGCTGCGCACGCGGGTGGAGATCGAGCAGCAGCAAAGCAGCCAGGCACTGCTGGGCACCATGAACCGCCGGCAGGACCTGCAGCTGAAGCTGCAGGCCACGGTGGAGGGGCTGTCGGTGGCGGCCATCACCTACTACATCGTGGGGCTCGTGAGCTACCTGGCCAAGGGCGCGCAGGCGCTCGGCTGGCCGTTCAGCGCGGAAGCGACCGCGGCCGCGGCCATCCCGGTGGTCGCGGGTGCGGTGTGGCTGTCGCTGCGCAGGTTGCATGCCCGGCTCCTCGGCAACTGAGCACCGACCGCCCCTGCTGTCCGGCGTGCTGCTCGCGCTGGGCGGCGCCATGGCGTTCAGCGGCAAGGCCATCATCGTCAAGCTGGCCTACCGCTACGGCGTGGACGCCGTCACGGTGATCATGTACCGCATGCTGTTCGCGCTGCCCTTCTTCCTGGCCATGTCCTGGTGGGCGAGCCGCGGACAGCCTCCGCTGGCGCGCGGCGACTGGCTCGGCGTGCTGGGACTGGGCATCACCGGCTACTACCTCGCCAGCTTCCTCGACTTCCTGGGGCTGCAGTACATCACGGCCTCGCTGGAACGCCTGATCGTGTACCTCACGCCTACCCTCGTGCTGGCGCTCGGCTGGCTGCTGTACCGCAAGCCCTTCTCGCGGCCGCAGCTGGTGGGCATGGCCGTCGGCTACGCCGGCGCGCTGCTGGTGTTCGGGCAGGAGGTGAGCCTGGAGGGGAGCAACGTCGCGCTCGGCGCCCTGCTGGTCTTCCTGAGCGCGGTGAGCTACGCGGTGTACCTGGTGTACAGCGGGCAGCTGGTCAAGCGCCTGGGCTCGCTGCGGCTGGTCGGACTGGCCACGAGCGTGGCCTGCCTGCTGTGCATCGTGCAGTTCGTGCTGCTGCGCCCCGTCCCGGTGGCGCTGGAGGTGGCGCCGGAGGTGATCTGGCTGTCGCTGCTGAACGCGGCGGCGTGCACGGCGGTGCCGGTGCTGCTGGTGATGATGGCGATCGAGCGCGTGGGCGCGGCCGTGACCTCGCAGCTGGGCATGGTGGGCCCGGTGTCCACGATCCTGCTGGGCGTCTGGCTGCTGGGGGAGCCGTTCACCCTGTGGGTGGCCGCCGGCACCGTGCTGGTGATCGCCGGCATCTTCGTCTTCACGCGCGCGGCGCGGTGAAGGCGCCGGCCTTCAGCGCTGCTGCAGCCGGCGCGCGATCGGCACGGACGGCTTGCCGGAGTACGCGTCCAGCCGCGAGCCCATGGCCATTTCCAGCTGTTCCAGCCGCTGCTGCGCCGGCGGGTGCGTGCTCAGCGTCAGCGTGAACAGCGGGTTGTCGGGAGCGGCCGTGCGCAGCTGCTGCAGCACCGCCGGCAGGCCGTAGGGATCGAAGCCCGCCCGGGCGGCGAGCGCCACGCCCTGCCGGTCGGACTCGAACTCGTCGGACTGGTCCAGCCCGCTGGAGTAGAGGTCCCGCCCCAGCGCCAGCATCTGCTGCGAGATGGCGCCGGTGATCGCGTTGCTGGTGCGCACCTGCGAGGCGAGCAGTTGCGCGAGCAGCCCCGAGCGCGCCTTGGCGGACAGCGCCTTCAGGTGGTGCTTCCCGGTCACGTGCGTGATCTCGTGCGCGATGATGCCGGCGAGCTCCGCCTCGTCCACCTGCTCGACCACGCCGCGGGTGACGAAGATGTAGCCGCCGGGGGCGGCGAAGGCATTGAAGCCGGGATCCTCCAGCACGCCGAAGGTCCAGGGCAGGTGCGGCCGCGCCGACTGCAGCGAGATCCAGCGGCCCAGCCGGTTGACGTAGCGCTGCAGGGCGGCGTCGCGCGCCAGCGGCTTGCTGCCCAGCAGCACCGAGGCGAGCTGCCGCCCGATCTCGATCTCCCGGGGCTCGTCGATGCTCTCCACCGACTGCGACAGCATCTCGATCAGGTCGTTGGTGGCCGGCACGCGCTGCGCCGGCTGCGGCGTGGCAAGGCCGGGCGCGATCTGGCGCAGGATGCCGCCGAGCGCGCGGCCCGGGTCCTGCGCGTGCGCG
>DASWUI010000069.1:0-7188 GCA_036401715.1 Ramlibacter sp.
TCCGGCGAGGGCGCGGGCGCCGGCGCGGCCGCGCGGGTCCCGTTCCGACGCGCGGTCTTCGGTGCCACGGGGCTGGCGATCTGGACCCGGCAGCTGGCCGGCCTGGTCGGCTCCGGCCTCACGCTGGAGCGGGCGCTGACGGCACTGGCCGACGAGGCCGAAAACGAGCAGCAGCACCACCTGATCGCCGCCCTGCGCGCCGAAGTGAACGCGGGGTCCTCCTTCGCCAAGGCGCTGGCGCGCTTCCCGCGCGAGTTCTCCGACATCTACATCGCCGTGGTGGGCGCGGGCGAGCAGAGCGGCCACCTCGGTGCCGTGCTGGAGCGCCTGGCCGACGACCTGGAGGAGCGGCAGGCGCTCAACGCCAAGCTGATGGCCGCGACGCTCTATCCGGCGATCGTCACGGTAGCGGCGATCGTGATCGTGCTGCTGCTGATGACTTACGTGGTGCCGCAGGTGGCCAACGTGTTCGCCGGCAGCAAGCGGGCGCTGCCCCTGCTCACGGTGGTGATGCTGGCCCTGAGCGCCTTCGTGCGCAGCTGGGGCCTGGCGCTGCTGGCCCTGCTGGCGGGCGGCTTCGTCCTGCTGCGCCTGTCGCTGCGCAATGCGTCCTTCCGCGAGCGCTTCGACGCCGGCTGGCTCAAGCTGCCGCTGGTCGGCCGGCTCTCGCGCGGCTACAACGCGGCCCGCTTCGCCGGAACGCTGGCGATGCTGGCCGGTGCCGGCGTGCCCATCCTGAAGGCGCTGCAGGCGGCCGCCGAGACCCTGGGCAACCGCGCGATGCGGGCGGACGCGCTCGATGCGCTGGTGCTGGTGCGCGAAGGCGCGCCGCTCGCCTCCGCGCTGGCGCAGAAGAAGCGCTTCCCCGGGCTGCTGGGCATGTTCGCGCGGCTGGGCGAGCAGACCGGGCAGCTTCCGTCCATGCTGCAGCGCGCGGCCAAGCAGCTGTCGGCCGAAGTGCAGCGGCGCGCCCTGCAGCTGGCCACGCTGCTGGAGCCCCTGCTGATCGTCGGCATGGGCCTCATCGTCATGCTGATCGTGCTGGCGGTGCTGATGCCCATCATCCAGCTCAACCAGTGGGTACGATAGGCGCATGTCTTCGGCTTTCCTGGACGACAAGCTGGTGGTGGCGATCTCCTCGCGGGCGCTGTTCGACTTCGAGGAGGAGAACCGCGTCTTCGAAAGCGGCGACGCCGCCGGCTACATGCGGCTGCAGCTGCAGCGGCTGGACCGGCCGGCCCGGCCCGGCATCGCGTTCTCGCTGGTCAAGAAGCTGCTGGCATTCAACGACGCGGCCACGCAGCGGGTCGAGGTCGTCGTGCTCTCGCGCAACGACCCGGTGTCGGGCATGCGCGTGTTCCGCTCGGCCAAGGCCAACGACATCCACCTGCAGCGGGGCGTGTTCACGCAGGGGCGCTCGCCCTTCGGGTATCTCCGGCCGCTGAAGGCCACGCTGTTCCTTTCGGCCAATGCCGACGACGTGCGCGGCGCCCTGGCCGCCGGCTTTCCGGCGGCGCGCGTGCTGACCGAATCGGTGCTGGCCAGCGCCAACTACCCGAACGAGGTGCGCATCGCCTTCGACGGCGACGCGGTGCTGTTCTCCGACGAGGCGGAACAGGTGTTCCAGGCGCGCGGGCTGGAGGCCTTCCAGGAGCACGAATCGAGCAAGGCCACGCAGCCCCTGCCGGGCGGCCCGTTCAAGCCGCTGCTGGCGGCGCTGCACCGGCTGCAGCAGGCCGCCAGCCCGACGATGCGCATCCGCACCGCGCTGGTGACGGCGCGCAGCGCCCCGGCGCACGAGCGCGCCATCCGCACGCTGATGGACTGGAAGGTCGACGTCGACGAGGCCATGTTCCTCGGCGGCCTGCCCAAGGGCGAGTTCCTGCGCGAGTTCGAACCGGACTTCTTCTTCGACGACCAGACGCGGCACGTGACGCATGCGGCGCTGCACGTGCCCTCGGGCCACGTCGCCGCGGGCATCGCCAACACGGTCGTTTAACGGGGGCCGCGCGCCTCCCGCCGCGCGATCCAGATCGTCGAGGCGCAGATGACGACGCCGCCGATGATGGTGGAGCGGCTCGGCGAATCGCCGAACCAGATCCACCCGATCAGCGTCGCCCACACCAGGTCCAGGAACTTGAGCGACTGCGTGGCGGAAATGTCGGCGGCCGCGTAGGACCGCGTGAGGCAGTAGTGCGCCGTGCTTCCCAGCAGCCCGCACAGCAGGCACAGCAGCCACTGCGCCGCGGTGGGGTTCTGCCAATGCCACAGCGCCAGCGGCAGGCTCAGGAGCGTGACGGTGATCGACTGCCAGGCGACGATCACCTCCGGCCGTTCGTAGCGCGTGAGCGCTTTCGTGATCAGGAAGGACGCCGCGAACACCGGGGAGGACGCCAGCATGACCAGCGTGTAGGCGCCGCCGCCGGCCGACAGCTTGGGCGCCACCACGATCAGCACGCCGGCGAAACCGATGGCCGCTGCCAGCCAGCGTTCCCAGCGCATCGGCTCCTTGAACAGCAGCACCGCGCCCAGCATGATGAAGATCGGCCCCGTGAAGCCGATGGCCGTGACGTCGGCGATGGTGATGTGCGGCAGCGCGATGAACCACAGGCACAGGCCCACGGTGTGCACGCCGCCACGGGCGAACTGGCCGCGGACGTTCTTCGGGCGGTACGCCGCCAGGCCGGCACGCGCCATCAGCGGCAGCATCACCGCCAGTCCCATCAGGTAGCGCAGGAACTGGGTCTCGAACACGTCCAGCGTCAGCGAGACGGCGCGCATGATGGAGTTCAGGACCACGAACAGCAGGCCGGCCGTGCCGGACCACAGCAGCGCCCGCACGTTGCTGTCCAGGCGCGACACGCGCCACTGCGCGACGCTCGCATGGCGCGCGAGCAGGTTGCGGCGCACGGCGCGGCGCGCTGCGGGGGTGGTTCCGGTCTCCATCGGCGCAGCCACTATAGGCGCTGGCGGCAAAGCAGTACGAAAGTGCGATGCCTGACACCGCGGCGACTGCAGGGGTGTTCGCCTGCGCTTACGATCGCGGGTCTTCAGGGCGGGGTGAGATTCCCCACCGGCGGTAGGCCACGCGAGTGGCGAGCCCGCGAGCGCCCGGGGCCGCGCAGCGGCCCCGGGGTCAGCAGACCCAGTCCGATGCTGGGGCCGACGGTATTGCAGGTTGTCCGCAGCCTGCTCAGTCCGGATGAAAGAAGATTCGCGCCGGCTTGCCCGGGGCGATGTGCATGCGCCTGCCCGCTCCGGGGCCGGCGCGCGCGTTCTTTGCCGCCTTGAAGCGTTTTTGTTCCACCGACAGGAGCGTTTCATGACCACCGCCACCACCACCGACGACAGCGCGATCGCGCTGAGCCCCCTGCCCGAAGTGCTGGCGCGCCTGCGCGCCGGCGAACCCGTGCTCGTGCTGGACGCTGACGACCGCGAGAACGAGGCCGACCTGGTCGTCGCGGCCGACCGCATCACGCCCGCCACCATGGCGCTGCTGATCCGCGAGGGCAGCGGCATCGTCTGCCTGTGCATCCGGCCGGAGCAGGCGAGCGCCTTGAAGCTGCGGCCGATGGTGGAGACCAACCGCTCGCGCTATGCGACGGCGTTCACGCAATCGATCGAGGCCGCCTTCGGCGTGAGCACCGGCGTGTCCGCGGCCGACCGGGTGCAGACCATCCAGTGCGCGCTGCGCTCGACGCTGGAACGCAGCGAGATCGTAAGCCCGGGGCACGTCTTTCCGCTCGTGGCGCGGCCGGGCGGCGTGCTGGAGCGGCAGGGGCACACGGAAGCCGCCGTCGACCTGGCGGAACTGGCCGGCTGCCGGCCGGCCGGCGTATTGTGCGAGCTGATGAACGCGGACGGCAGCATGGCGCGGGGAGCGCAGGTGGCGGAATTCGCGCGGCGGCATGGCTTGCTGTGCACGACGGTGGAAGCCGTCCGGCAGTTCCGGCTCGGGGCCGTGTAAGACCCACTTGCCGCGCGACGTGGATCGCCGCGGGACCGCGACACCCGCAGATTACGAGGTCCTGACCACGATCCGCCCGCGCACCTGCCCCGCCATCAGCTCCTGCGCGGCCTCCACCGCGCCGGACAGCGGAATCTCGCTGGTCATGGTCTCCAGCAGCTGGGGATCGAGGTCGCGCGCCAGCCGCGACCAGGCTTCCTCGCGCCGCGCCATCGGCGCCATCACGCTGTCCACCCCCAGCAGCGCGATGCCGCGCAGGATGAAGGGCGCGACCGTCGCCGGGAAGTCCATGCCCTGCGCCAGCCCGCAGGCGGCGACCGCGCCGCCATAGCGCGTCTGCGCGCAGGCATTGGCCAGCGTGTGGCTGCCCACGGCGTCGACCACCGCGGTCCAGCGCTCCTTCTGCAGCGGCTTGCCCGGCGCGGAGAGCTCGCCGCGGTCGATCACGGCAGCGGCCCCGAGCGTCTTCAGGTAGTCCGCCTCGGCCGCCTTGCCGGTGGCCGCGACCACCTTGTGGCCCAGCTTCGCCAGCAGGGCGACGGCCACCGAGCCCACGCCGCCGGTGGCGCCGGTCACCAGCACTTCGCCGTCGCCGGCGCGCACGCCGTGCCGCTCCAGCGCCAGGACGCACAGCATCGCCGTGTAGCCGGCCGTCCCGATGGCCATCGCCTGCCGGGCGCTGAAGGCCTGCGGCCGGCGCACCAGCCATTGCGACTTCAGGCGCGCCTTGCCGGCCAGGCAGCCCTTGTGGGTCTCGCCGACGCCGAAGCCATTGAGCACCACCGCGTCGCCGGGTTTCCACTGCGGCGAGCTGCTCTCCACCACCGTGCCGGAGCCGTCGATGCCGGCCACCATGGGCCAGCTGCGCACCACCGGCGAGCGGTTGGTGATGGCGAGCGCGTCCTTGTAGTTCAGCGTCGAGTATTCGACCGCCACCGTGACGTCGCCTTCCGGCAGGAAGCTGTCGTCCACCTCGCGCACGGCGGCGCGGAATTCGGGCTCCTTCTCGAGCACCAGGGCCTGGAACATGGTCTATCCCTCCTTCTGTGTGTCCTCACGCGACGTGCCGCTGCAAGACCTTCACCAGCTGGCCGCTGGTATTGCGCAGCCGCTGCGCGAGCAGCTGCGTCAGCTTCACCAGCAGCTTGGCGCCGATGTCCGGGCGCGCCTTGATCAATCGTGCCACGGCCTGGCGGTCGAGCACGGCGGCTTCCACTTCGCTCAGCGCCCAGCAGCTCGCGTAGCGCGGCTCGCCGTCGAACATGGACATCTCGCCCAGCACCGTGCCGGGGCGCAGCACCGCCAGCCGGGTGTTGTCGCCGCGCTCCTCGTGGTTGGCGTCCGGCCCGATGCGCTTGCCCACGTCCACGGTGCCGCGCAGCAGCAGCATCATCCAGTCGTTGACGTCGCCTTCGCGGATCAGCATCTCGCCCGGCCTGGCCCGCACGTGCAGCATGAGCGAGCCCAGCACGTCGACTTCCTGCGGCGTGAAGTCCTGCAGGATCACGCTGTGCTCCATCAGCCCGGGCCACTGCGACAGCCGCTCGCAGCAGCCGGCCACCTCGAGCCCGGCGGCGCGGATCTGGTCCTCGAGCGGTGTCGCGGCCATGTGCGTTCAGCGCTGCAGCAGCCAGGCCGCGATGTCCTGGGCCGCGGCATCGGTCGCGGCGGTCAGCGCGCGCACGCCGCCCGGCGCGTCGGCACTGGGGGCGGGGCGCTCCACGTTGAAGCTGCGCTGCGCCACCAGGCGCTCGCCGCCGCCGGTGTTCTCCAGCAGCGTGCAGCGCAGGCGCAGCACGCCCTTGCTGGCGGTGGCGGAGTCGAACAGCTGGCTGAACTCCTCCAGCTCCACCCGCAGCACCGGCGGCGGGGTGCCGCCGCGCCGGGACAGCGCCGCGGCCGCGGCCGCGTCCAGCACGGCGCGGTCCTGTCCCAGCACGTCGCGCAGCCGCTGCCGCAGCAGCTGCCCGGGTGGCGCGCTCCAGCGCGCGTAGGCATAGGGCCGCAGCTGGTGCGGGTCCTCGTAGCCGAGGCGGTACAGCAGCGCCGTCGTCTCGAGGATGCCGGTGACCTCCACTTCCGGCAGCACCAGCGCGCCCCGGCTGGTCGCAGCCGTGGGCGCCACGGCCGCCGGTCCGAAGTCGTACATGGTCTGGCCCACGGGCTTGTCTGGCAGCGCCTTGCAGCCTGCCAATGCGAGCGCCGCGGCCAGGGGCAGCCAGCCGCGCCTCATCGCTTCGCTCCCGGACCGCGGAAGCCGGGTTCGCCCGGTCCGGGTTGGACCGGGCCGTCGCCGTAGATCAGCATCTGGGGATTTTCCGTGAGTTCGTTGACCGCGCGGTTGAGCGTGCGCACGGTGCGCGTGGTTTCGTCGGTCGCGCGGTTGATGCGCGGCAGCGTGCCCACGCTGAAGGTCTCCGCCGCATGGGCGAGCGCATCGGTGCCTTCGGAAACGCGGTCGATCGGACCGCCCGGCGCGTTGAGCCGCCGCGCCGTCTGCCCGAACTCGGCCGCCGCGGCGCCGACCTGGTCGACCGTCTTCTGCGTGCCGCGCAGCGTCACGGTGGCCTCGGCCAGGGCCGGGTCGAGCCGGTTCTTCACCGTGTTGTCGATGCGGTGGACCAGCACGTTGGTGCTGTCCGCCGCCTGGCTGATGTTCTCCAGCGCCGCCGCGATGCGCTTCTGGTTGGGGTCGCCCAGCAGCGTGTTGACGCGCTCGGTGACCTCCTGCACGCGCTCGAGGATCACCTCGCCCTTTTCCTCCAGCCGCGCCAGCAGCCCGGGACGCAGCGGGATCCGAGGCGGCACCTCGTCGTTCGGCTCCAGGCGCGGCGCCGGCCGGCCCTCGTCGGAAAGCTGGATGAAGGCCAGGCCGGTGACCCCCTGGTAGCTCAGGGTGGCGAAGGTCTCGCGCGTGAGCGGCGTGTCGCGGTCGATCTCCAGCCGCACCAGCACGTTGCCGGTCTGCTTGGGGTCGAAGCCGATGCGCTTGACCTTGCCGACGTCCACCCCGCGGAAGCGCACCGGCGCCTGCTCCTGCAGGCCGGTGACCGTTTCCTTGGTGGAGATCTCGTAGGTGTCGCGCACGCCGGTGTCGCGCGTGAGCCAGGCGGCCAGGCCGAGCACCAGCGCGGTGAGCAGCGCGACGAAGATGCCGGCGGCGAGGGCGTGGGCCTTGTTTTCCATGGCGTGTTTCTACACTCCTTAAATCGCGAACGGGT
>DASWUI010000070.1:0-11042 GCA_036401715.1 Ramlibacter sp.
GCAGCGCCTCGGGGATGTCGGTGCCCATGTGGGGAATGCTCACCAGCAGCGGCGCGGTGCCTCGGCGCAGGTGGAAGTTCATCGTTCGTCTCCGGCGATCACGAGGGAGCGGCAGGGCTTGGCGCCGAAGGCGTAGGCCAGTTGCGCCGGCCGCTGCACGTCCCACAGCACGAAGTCGGCGCGCAGCCCGGCGGCCAGCACGCCGCGGTCGGACAGGCCCAGCGCGCGCGCCGCGTGGCGCGTCACGCCCGCCAGCGCTTCCTCGGGCGTGAGCCGGAACAGCGTGCAGGCCATGTTGAGCATCAGCAGCAGCGAGGTGCAGGGCGAGGTGCCCGGGTTGCAGTCGGTCGACACCGCCATCGGCACGCCATGCTGCCGCAGCAGCGCCACCGGCGGCAGCCGCGTCTCGCGCAGGAAGTAGAAGGCGCCGGGCAGCAGCACCGCGACGCTGCCGGCCTGCGCCATCGCGCGGGCGCCGTCTTCGCCCAGCCACTCCAGGTGGTCGCTGCTGAGCGCGCCGAAGGAGGCGGCGAGCCGGGCGCCGCCGCTGTCGCTCAATTGCTCCGCGTGCAGCTTCACCGGCAGGCCGAGGGCGCGTGCGGCTTCGAACACGCGCCGCGTCTGCTGCGGCGTGAAGCCGATGGTTTCGCAGAAGGCGTCCACCGCATCCACCAGGCCCTGCGCCTGCAGCCGCGGCAACATCGCGCAGACCGCATCGATGTACTCGTCGGGGCGGCCGCGGAACTCCGGCGGCAAGGCATGCGCGCCCAGGAAGGCGGTGCGTACCGTCACGTCCTCCAGCTCGCCGAGCCTGCGCGCCACGCGCAGGCATTTCGCCTCGGCTTCCTCCGAGAGGCCATAGCCCGACTTGATCTCGATGGTGGTGACACCCTCGGCGAGCAGCGCGCGCAGGCGGCGCCGCGATTGCGCCAGCAGGTTCGCTTCGTCCGCCGCGCGCGTCGCCCGCACCGTGGAGACGATGCCGCCGCCGGCGCGGGCGATGTCCTCGTAGCTCGCGCCGTTCAGCCGGGCCTCGAATTCACCCGCGCGGTCGCCCGCGTACACGAGGTGGGTGTGGCATTCGACCAGGCCCGGCGTGATGAGCGCGCCGCCGGCATCGTGCTCGGGCGCGCCGGCACGCAAGGCGGACGGCAGGTCCGCGAGTGGACCGACCCAGGCGATCCGGCCGTCCTCCACCGCCAGTGCGCCGTCCTCCACCAGGCCGTAAGGCACGCCGCCGCCAGCCTGCATCGTGGCGATGCGCGCGTTCAGCCACAGCGCGCGGCTCATGGCGCCACCTCCATCCACAGCCCGTGGTCGCATGCGAGGGTGCCGGCCGCCGGCTGCTCCAGTTGCAGCCAGGCGAGATGCCGGGGCGGCACGTCGAGGCGGGAACCCGCCAGTTCCACGAGGGCAGGATCGTGGTGGCAATAGACGGCCAGCAGCTGGCCGGCATGGGCGTGCACGCTCCTGCGCCCGCGCACGCGCGACATCTGCGCGCTGCCGGGCGGCGCCATCAGGTTGAAGTCGCGCGTGCTGCCATCGAACAGCGTGCAGTACATGGGCACGGAACCGTCGAAGCGCAGCGGCGGGTCGGCGCGCGTGAGCAGCCGCTCCGATCCCTGCGAATGCAGCACCACCGCGTCGCCCTCGACCACGGCGAACCAGCGCTCGATGCCGTCGAAGCGCGAGAAGTGCGCCGAAGCGGCGATATCCGCCACCGACATGCGCACGCGCCAGGACGCGGGCTGCGGCCACGCGAGCAGCTCGCGGGTCAAACCGCGGCCGTTGCGCCAGGGCTGCGGCGGCACGGCGTCCAGCGCGACCAGGTTCCATTTCATGCCTGGAAGCTCCCGCTGAAGCTGTAGCGCGTGCCGGGATAGAGCTGGCGCGCGACGCTGGCGACGTGGGCGCCGCTGACCGTGCGGCGCATCATCACCAGGCAGGGTTCGCCGGCGCGGATCTCCAGTGCCTTCGCCTCCTCGGGCGTGGGCAGCGCCGCCTCGATGGTGTAGCTGGCCTCGGTCAGCGGCGCGTGCTCCAGCAGGTGCGAGGTGGGCGACACGCGGCTGAAGTCGGTCTGCAGGTAGTGCGGCGCGGCCTGCGGGTTGACGTAGCGGTCCTCGTACTGGATGGGCACGCCGTTCTCCAGGTGCACCAGCACGCTGTGGAACACCGGCGCGCCCTTGCGCAGGCCCAGCGAATCGGCCAGCTCCGGACTGGCCTTCTCCTGCGCGACCTTGAGCACGCGCGTGCTGTGCACGTGGCCGCGCTCGGCCATCTCCTCGTGGATGTCGCGGATGACGAGCTGCGAGGAGATGCGGTGCAGCTCGGCCACGCGGGTGCCGGAGCCCTGCACGCGCGTGACCAGCCCTTCGGTGGCGAGCTCGCGCAGCGCCCGGTTGGCCGTCATGCGGCTGATGGCGAAGCGCTCCATGAGCGCCGCCTCGCTGGGCACGGCGTCGCCCGGCTTCCATTCGCCGCGCGCGATGTGCTGCCGGATCCAGCCCTTGACCTGCTCGTAGGCAGGCCGTTCTTCCTTTGCCATGGCAGGCAGCATACCGCGGTTGACACAACTTGTATAGACAACTATGCTCCGCCCCACGACTTGTATAGACAACCCGGCCGTAGGCCCGCACGCCGCAAACACACCGCCATGTCCGACCTCTCCCAAGCTCCCTTCCTCGCCGCCGGGCCGCGTCCCGTGCGCGCGCCCCAGGGCACCGTGCTGAGCTGCGCCAACTGGCAGATCGAGGCGGCCTACCGCATGATCCAGAACAACCTGGATCCCGCCGTCGCCGAGAAGCCGGACGAGCTCGTCGTCTATGGCGGTATCGGCAAGGCGGCGCGCAACTGGCCCGCCTTCGAGGCCATCCTGGCGACGCTGCGCGGGATGCAGCCGGACGAAACGCTGCTCATCCAGTCCGGCAAGCCGGTCGGCGTGTTCCGCACGCATGCGGGCACCCCGCGGGTGCTGATCGCGAACTCCAACCTGGTGCCGCGCTGGGCCACCTGGGAGCACTTCCACGAGCTCGACCGCAAGGGCCTCATGATGTACGGGCAGATGACGGCGGGCAGCTGGATCTACATCGGCACGCAGGGCATCGTGCAGGGAACCTACGAGACCTTCGCCGAAGCCGGGCGCCAGCACTACGGGGGCGACCTCGCCGGCCGCTGGGTGCTGACGGCGGGGCTGGGCGGCATGGGCGGCGCGCAGCCGCTGGCCGCGTCCTTCGCCGGCGCCTGTTCGCTGAACATCGAGTGCCAGCAGTCGCGCATCGATTTCCGCCTGCGCACCAAGTACCTGGACCGGCAGGCAGCGGACCTGGACGAGGCGCTGGCGCTCATTCGCGAGCACACCGGCCGCAAGGAGGCGGTGTCGATCGGCCTGTGCGGCAACGCGGCGGAGATCGTGCCGGAGCTGGCGCGCCGCGCGCAGGCCGGCGGCCTGCGGCCCGACATCGTGACCGACCAGACTTCGGCGCACGACATCATCCACGGCTACCTGCCGATCGGCTGGAGCGTGGAGCAGTGGCTGGCCGCGCAGAAGGACCCGGCGCAGCACGCGCGGCTGAAGCAGGCGGCGGGCGAGTCCTGCGCGGTGCACGTGCGGGCGCTGCTGGCCTTCCATGCGATGGGCGTGCCCACCGTGGACTACGGCAACAACCTGCGCCAGGTGGCGCAGGATTTCGGCGTCGCCGATGCTTTCGCGTATCCCGGCTTCGTGCCCGCGTACATCCGCCCGCTGTTCTGCCGCGGGGTCGGTCCCTTCCGCTGGGTGGCGCTGTCGGGCGATCCGGAAGACATCCGCAAGACCGACGCGAGGATGAAGGAGCTGTTCCCCCACAACGGGCACCTGCACCGCTGGCTCGACATGGCAGGACAGCGCATCGCCTTCCAGGGCCTGCCGGCGCGCATCTGCTGGATCGGGCTGGGCGAGCGCCACCTCGCGGGGCTGGCCTTCAACGAGATGGTGAAGAGCGGCGAGCTGAAGGCGCCGATCGTGATCGGCCGCGACCACCTGGACAGCGGCTCCGTCGCCTCCCCCAACCGCGAAACCGAAGCCATGCAGGACGGCAGCGACGCGGTCAGCGACTGGCCGCTGCTCAATGCCTTGCTGAATACCGCCAGCGGCGCCAGCTGGGTCAGCTTCCACCATGGCGGCGGCGTCGGCATGGGCTATTCGCAGCATGCCGGCGTGGTGATCGTGTGCGACGGCACCGACGAAGCGGCCGGCAAGGTCCGGCGCGTGCTGTGGAACGACCCGGCCACCGGCGTCATGCGCCATGCCGATGCCGGCTACGAGATCGCCCGCGAATGCGCGCGCGAGCACGGCCTGAACCTGCCGATGGTGGGCTGAGCGTGGCGGTGGAGATCCTGGTCCCGGGGGAACTGGACATCGCGCAGCTGCGCCGGCTGGTGGACACGCCGGAGCTGAAGGTCAAGCTCGATCCGCGCTGCCGCGGCGCGATCCGCGCCAGCGCGGAGATGGTGCGGCGCGCGACCGAAGGCGACGCGCCCGTGTATGGCGTCAACACGGGCTTCGGCAAGCTGGCCACGCAGCGCATCGCCCGCGAGGACCTCGCGCTGCTGCAGCTGAAGCTGCTGCGCTCGCACGCGGTGGGCGTGGGCGCGCCGTTGCCGCAGCGCGTGGTGCGCCTGATCCTGCTGCTCAAGGCCGCCAGCCTCGCGCGGGGCTATTCCGGCGTGCGCGAGGAGGTGGTCGACGGCCTCGTCGAGATGCACAACCGCGGCGTGCTGCCGGTGATCCCGGCGCAGGGTTCGGTGGGCGCCTCGGGTGACCTGGCGCCGCTGGCGCACCTGGCCTTGCCCCTGATCGGCGAAGGCGAGGCCTGCTTCGAGGGCGTGCACATGCCGGGCGCCCAGGCCTTGGCGCGTGCCGGGATGAAGCCGCTGCAGCTGGGCGCCAAGGAGGGACTGGCCCTCATCAACGGCACGCAGGTGTCCACCGCGCTGGCGCTCGATGCGCTGCTCGCGGCCGACCGGCTGTTCGAGGCCGCCGTGATCACCGGCGCGCTCACGCTCGACGCCGCGCGCGGCAGCGACGCGCCCTTCGATCCGCGCATCCATGCCGTGCGCGGCCAGCCCGGCCAGATCGATTGCGCCGCCGCCTACCGCGCGCTGCTGGTGGGCAGCGAGATCCGCCGCTCGCACCTGGAGGAGGACGACCGCGTGCAGGACCCGTATTGCCTGCGCTGCCAGCCGCAGGTGATGGGCGCCTGCCTCGACCAGATGCGCTACGCGGCGCAGGTGCTGGTGCGCGAAGCCAATGCCGTGACCGACAACCCGCTCGTGTTCGCCGCGTCGGGTCCGCGCGAGGCCGCGGCCGCGATGGTCTCGGGCGGCAACTTCCACGCCGAACCCGTGGCGCTGGTGGCGGATGCACTCGCGGTGGCGATCGCGGAGATCGGCGCGATCTCGGAGCGGCGGGTCGCGATGCTGGTGGACACCGTGGTGTCGCGGCTGCCGCCCTTCCTGACGGCGGAGCCGGGGCTCAACTCCGGCTTCATGATCGTGCACGTGACGGCCGCGGCGCTGGCTTCGGAGAACAAGTCGCTGGCGCATCCGGCCAGCGTGGACAGCCTGCCGACCTCCGCCAACCAGGAGGACCACGTCAGCATGGCGACCTTCGCGGCGCGGCGCCTGCAGCCGATGCTGGCGAACACGGCGCACATCGTGGCGATCGAATTGCTGGCGGCGGCGCAGGGGATCGAGTTCCTGCGGCCGCTCAAGAGCGCGCCGGCGCTGGAAGGGGTGCTGCGCCTGGTGCGCAGCGTGTCGCCGGCCATGATGGCCGACCGCAGCCTGGCGCGCGACATGGAGGCGATGCACCACCTGGTGGCCGGCGGCGACATCGGCCACGCGACGGAGCGGCACATCGCGGAGTTGCAGGCCTTGCGGCTGGCGTGAGGTGTCGCGGTTCCTTGAGCGCGAAGCCGAACCGCGACGCGTGCGCATCACACCCGCGCCCGGCTCCACTTGTCCAGCACCCGCGTCACCCGCCGCGGCCCGCCCTCGACGTGCTCGACCAGGTTCAGCCGCGCATACCGGAACGCATCCAGCACCGCCAGCATGTCGTCGCCGATGTTCTGGTCCAGCCCGCGCAGGGTCACCAGCGGCAGCGGCTTGTTGTTCCAGATCGCGGTGACGAAGGCGACGACGTCGCGCGAGTGGCGCGGGGTGCGCTCTTCGGCCAGCCGCAGCAGCCGGTCGAGCGCCGCGAGTCCGAGCTCGGTGGCGCGGTGCGCGCTGATCTCCTCGGCCATCAGCCGCGCGCGTTCGAGCAGGGTGCCTTCATGGTCCACGCGCATCCGGTCGCCCCTTCCGACGACCAGCTGCACCCGGTTGATGCGCTCCAGGCTCGCCTGGTGCTGCCGCTCCCGTTCCGCCTTGCCCATGGCACTTCCCCTTGCTGGGCGGGCCGGCCGGCTGGCGTGGCCCGCGGTGCCCTCCCTTGTACTTCAGCTGGGCGGAAAGCGTAAGCGGAGATGCCCTCGAGACTTCACTGCGCCGCATCGAAACCGATGCGGCGGTAGTGGATGCGCTGGCGATGCACGTGGTTCACGCCCGTGAACTCGTTGGCGGAATCGAACGACACCTCGAAGGTGGCGAAGGGCACGTTCAGGCGGGACGGCGGCTCGCCGTTCATGAGCGTGTACTTGCGCTTGAGGTTGGTGCCGTCGTACAGCCAGGTGCCCGCGTGCGCCTGCTGCGTGAGCCGGCCGGCGGCGTCGACGATGCGCACCTTCTCGTGGAAGGTGCCGCCGGCCTCCAGCGACAGCACGCGGCGCACGCGTACCCCGCCCTCGGTGTACTCGCGCTCCCAGGTGCCGCGCAGCAGGTTGGCGGTGTCCTGCGCGCTCAGCCCGGGCCGGGCGGGCAGGGCCTCCTCGCCGAGGGTGCCCTGGAAACGCGTGAGCAGCACGACCAGCGCCAGCGTCGCGACGAGGCCCAGGGTCGGAAAGGAAACGCGTGGCATGGCGGCAGCTGCGCGAAGTGCACCAGTATGCCCCTCCCCGACTGCCGGGCAAGCGCGGCGGTGCGGGCACAATCGGGCGGGCCATGAGCCACTTCACCGACGTCGCCCTCGTCCACGCCAGTCGCCTGGTCAACCATGGACCCACCGTCCTCGTCACCAGCGCGCACGGCGGGCGGCGCAACGTGATGGCGGCGGCCTGGTCGATGCCGGTCGAGTTCACGCCGCCGCGCATCGCCATCGTGATCGACAAGAAGACCTTCACGCGCGAACTGGTCGCCGCCAGCGGCGCCTTCGGCATCTGCCTGCCCGGCACCGCGCTGGTGGACCTGACGTATGCGGTGGGCAGCGCCAGCGGCCGCGAGGTCGACAAGTTCCAGCGCCACGGGCTGCAGGCGCGGACGGGGCCGGTGCTGGGGATGCCGCTGGTCGAGGCCGGTTGCGCGGCCTGGCTCGAGTGCCGCCTGATTCGCGAGCCCCACACCGAGGAGGCCTACGACACCTGCTTCGGCGAGGTGGTGGCGGCCGCGGCCGACCCGAGGATCTTCTCGGGCGGCCACTGGCACTTCCGCGAGGACAACGCCGACCTGCAGACCATCCACCACCTGGGCGGCGGAAATTTCGTGCGGGCCGGCGGCGTCCTGCGGGCCCGGGCGCCGGGCGGCTAGCGGAAGCCGGTGAAGGCGATGCCCTGGCCGCCGAGGAAGGCGGGGTTCACCACGGCCGCGTCGAGGCGCTTGTCCTCGCCGCCGAACAGGGCCACGCCGGTGAAGGAGACATGCGGGAAGACGCAGACGCCGCCGCCGAAGGTGATCGTCAGGTCGTAGGCATTGCCGTCGGCGCGCGGGGAGACCGTGCCGGTGATCAGGCAGCCGTCGATGTCGGTGCTGAGCGCGCCGGTGGGGCTGACGGTGAAGGTCGCGTTGCGGTAACCGCCGACGAAGGCCACCTGTCCCTTGAAGGCGCCGGCGAGCAGGGCCAGCTGCGCGTCGTAGTCGAACTCCTTCTGGTAGCTCAGCTCGAACGGCACCGTGCCGCCGACCGTGCCGGACACGGACTGGCGCGGGCTGAGCTTCGCCTCCAGCGTCGCCGGCCGGGTGCGCCGGCCTTCCCAGTTGTAGTCGCGCGCGTCGGTGGACGTGATCCGCGCACCGTGGAAGTCGCCCTGGCCCCGGATGAAGCCGCCGGTCAGGGAAGTGCCGGCGCGCGTATAGAGCATGTAGTAGCTGCCGTCGCCGAGCATGATCGTCCGGGCCTGGCGGTTGCCTTCGAGCGAGCCTGTCCACAGGCCGGCAAAGGGGTCGCCCCCGCCGCAGGAAGCCAGCAGGAGGGTGGCGGCGAGCGCCAGCGGCAGGGTGGCGGCACGCTTGAGGGAGCTGGTGAAACGCTTCATTCGACACCTTTCGATACGCGGAATGCCTAAGCGTCACACCTACAAGCTCGGCCGTCAAAGCCGCCGGAGCGGTTGCGCAGCGCCGCACGTGAGGTATTTCACTGGAATCCCCTCCCTGCAGCCCAACGGCATGCCGTTCATCGGCCTCGGGCGGACGGGGCCATGGAGCGAGGTCCGCCGGGGATGACATGGCTGGGGCGGCAGACCGGTCCGAGACTTCGATAGAATTGGAATCATGGAAGAGACCCACGCCGTCGCCGCCCTCGCCGCGCTCGCGCAGCCGGTGCGCCTGCGGGTGTACCGCGCCCTGGTGGGTGCGGGCCCCGAGGGCATGACGCCCGGCGGCCTGTGCGCCGTGCTGGACGTCGCCGCCTCCACCCTGTCCTTCCACCTGAAGGAACTGATGCACGCCGGCCTGGTGCAGCAGGAGCGCGACGGCCGCAACCTGATCTACCGGCCGGCGCTCGAGCGCATGTCGGAACTGATGGATTACCTCGCCGCGCACTGCTGCCTGGGCGCGGGCTGCGAGGAGATCGCCGCCGCCGACTGCCGCAAGTGCTAACCCGTCCGCCTGAAACGATGACATCGAACACCCTGCCCGCCGCCAAGCCGGCCTCCCTGGACATGAGCGTCTTCGAACGCTACCTGACCGTCTGGGTCTTCCTCTGCATCGTGGCCGGCATCGCGCTCGGCCAGCTGTTTCCCGGCCTGTTCCAGGCGGTCGGCCGCATGGAAGTGGCGCGCGTCAACCTGCCCGTGGGTCTGCTGATCTGGGTGATGATCATCCCGATGCTGGTGAAGGTGGACTTCGGGGCGCTGCACCAGGTGCGCCGCCACTGGCGCGGCATCGGCGTCACCCTGTTCGTGAACTGGGCGGTCAAGCCCTTCTCGATGGCCCTGCTCGGGTGGATCTTCATCCGCCACGTGTTCGCGCCCTGGCTGCCCGCGGAGCAGGCCGACAGCTACATCGCGGGCCTGATCCTGCTGGCGGCGGCGCCCTGCACCGCCATGGTGTTCGTCTGGAGCCGCCTCACGGGCGGCCATCCGCTCTTCACGCTGTCGCAGGTGGCGCTGAACGACACCATCATGGTGTTCGCCTTCGCGCCCATCGTGGCGCTCCTGCTGGGCCTGTCCTCCATCGTGGTGCCCTGGGACACGCTGATCACCTCCGTGGTGCTGTACATCGTGATCCCCGTACTGATCGCGCAGTGGTGGCGCAAGCGCCTGCTGCGCCGCGGGCAGGCGGCGCTGGACGCCGCGCTCGCGCGCATCGGCCCGTGGTCGATCGCCGCGCTGCTGGCCACGCTGGTGCTGCTGTTCGCCTTCCAGGGCAGGGCCATCCTCGCGCAGCCGCTGGTGATCGCGATGCTGGCGGTGCCGATCCTGATCCAGGTGTTCTTCAACTCGGGGCTCGCGTACTGGCTCAATCGCAGGGCGGGCGAGTCGCACAGCGTGGCCTGTCCCTCGGCGCTGATCGGCGCCAGCAATTTCTTCGAGCTCGCCGTCGCCGCGGCCATCAGCCTGTTCGGCTTCGAGTCGGGCGCGGCGCTCGCCACGGTGGTCGGCGTGCTGATCGAAGTGCCGGTGATGCTGCTGGTGGTGCGCGTGGTCAACCGCAGCAAGGGCTGGTACGAAGCCGGCGCGCGCCGCGCCGGCGCCCCTTCCTGAACGACCGGACGCCGCCATGGACGCACCCGACGAGAACCTGATCGCATCCTGGACGGAAGGCGGCGCGGCGCAAGGCGCGGTCTCCATCGAAGCGCTGAACGCCGGCTGCTTCTGCGTCAGCCTCGACGAGGCCCGGCTGGCCCGCGTCCTGGAGGCCGAGTTCGGCTCGCCCGAGATCCTGCGGCTGGTGCGCGAGCGCTGCCCCTACCTCTTTTCCGCGCGCCCGGTGTTCGTGTCGCATGCGCACATGGAGCACATGGCGCGGGTGGTGAACGCGGTGGAAGCGGTCGTGGCGCTACCCGCCTTCCGCGAGCAGGCGCTGTCCCGCGCCCCCGCCATCGCCCGCCATGCGCCCGGCCAGGCGCGCGGCGTGTTCTTCGGCTACGACTTCCACGTCGCGCAGGACGGCTTCGGCCTGATCGAGGTGAACACCAACGCCGGCGGCGCGATGCTCAACGCGGCGCTCGGGCGCGCGCATCGCGCCTGCTGCCTGCCGGTGCAGCGGCTCGGCCCCACCGCCGCCGGCGTGGAGGCCTTCGAGCGGGCGATCCTCGGCATGTTCCACGAGGAGTGGCGCCTGGCCGGCCGCACCCGGCCGCTGCGGACGATCGCGATCGTCGACGAGGCGCCGGCCGGCCAGTACCTGTATGCCGAGTTCCTGCTGTTCCAGCGGCTGTTCGAGCGCAACGGCCTGCATGCCGTCGTCGCGGACCCGGGCGAGCTGCGGCTGCAGGGCGGCGAGCTGTTCGCGGGCGAGGTCCGCATCGACCTCGTCTACAACCGGCTCACCGACTTCTACCTGGAGGCGCCGACCTCGCAGGTGCTCCGGCAGGCCTACGAAGACGACAGCGTGGTGCTGACCCCGCATCCGCAGGCGCATGCGCTCCATGCGGACAAGCGCAACCTGGTGCTCTGGAGCGATCCGGCCGCGCTGGCGGCGCTGGGCGTGCCGCCGGAGGAGAAGCACGCGCGGTTCGTGGCGGC
>DASWUI010000071.1:0-6491 GCA_036401715.1 Ramlibacter sp.
TGCCATCGGCGGCACCGCGCTCGGCGCGGGCCCCGGCACCCCGGGCACCGCTGTGCTGGGCGACAGCGCGGATGCGGGCAGCAGCACCATGGGCGCGGGCCCCAGCGGCAACAACACCGCGGTGCTCCCGGCCAAGGCGGACCGCAACTGAGGTTCGCCCGCCAACGGAAAAGCGGCCCCGCGGGGCCGCTTTTTTCATGGCGCTGCGCGCCCGCTCAGACCGCGACTTCCCTGGCCGTCTCCGCGTACTCCTCGATCTGGTCGAAGTTCATGTAGCGGTAGACCTTGTCGCCCTGCTGGTTGATCACGCCCATGTCGGCGGCGTATTCGGCCACCGTCGGCAGGCGGCCCAGCTTCGAGGCGATTGCCGCCAGTTCGGCCGAGGCCAGGAACACCTGCGTGTTCTTGCCCAGGCGGTTGGGGAAGTTGCGCGTGGAGGTGGACACCACGGTGGCGCCTTCCTTCACCTGCGCCTGGTTGCCCATGCACAGGGAGCAGCCGGGCATCTCGGTGCGCGCGCCGGCGCCGCCGAAGTTGGCGTAGTGGCCTTCCCTGGTCAGCTGCTCGGCGTCCATCTTGGTCGGCGGCGCGACCCACAGCTTCACCGGGATGTCGCGCTTGCCTTCCAGCAGCGTGGACGCCGCGCGGAAGTGGCCGATGTTGGTCATGCACGAGCCGATGAAGGCCTCGTCGATCTTCGTGTTCTGCACGGCCGACAGCGGCTTGACGTCGTCCGGGTCGTTGGGGCAGCACAGCAGCGGCTCGGTGATCGCGTTCATGTCGATCTCGATCACGGCGGCGTACTCGGCGTCCTTGTCCGCCTGCAGCAGGTTGGGCTTGGCCAGCCAGGCCTCCACCGCCTTGATGCGGCGCTCCAGCGAGCGCTTGTCCTGGTAGCCCTGCGCGATCATGTTCTTCATCAGCACCACGTTCGACTGCAGGTACTCGCGGATCGGCGCTTCGTTCAGCTTGACCGTGCAGCCGGCGGCGGACCGCTCGGCGGAAGCATCGGACAGCTCGAAGGCCTGCTCCACCTTCAGGTCCGGCAGGCCCTCGATCTCGAGGATGCGGCCGGAGAAGACGTTCTTCTTGTTTTCCTTGGCGACGGTCAGCAGGCCCTGCTGGATCGCGAAGTAGGGGATGGCGTGCACCAGGTCGCGCAGCGTGATGCCGGGCTGCATCTTGCCCTTGAAGCGCACCAGCACGGATTCGGGCATGTCCAGCGGCATCACGCCGGTGGCGGCGGCGAAGGCGACGAGGCCCGAACCGGCCGGGAAGCTGATGCCGATGGGGAAGCGCGTGTGGCTGTCGCCGCCGGTGCCGACGGTGTCGGGCAGCAGCAGGCGGTTGAGCCAGCTGTGGATCACGCCGTCGCCCGGCTTGAGCGACACGCCGCCGCGGTTGCTGATGAAGGCAGGCAGCTCGCGGTGCGTCTTCACGTCCACCGGCTTCGGGTAGGCCGAGGTATGGCAGAAGGACTGCATCACCATGTCGGCGGAGAAGCCCAGGCAGGCGAGGTCCTTCAGTTCGTCGCGCGTCATCGGGCCGGTGGTGTCCTGGCTGCCGACGGTGGTCATGCGCGGCTCGCAGTAGGTGCCGGGGCGCACGCCCTTGCCTTCGGGCAGGCCGCAGGCGCGGCCGACCATCTTCTGCGCCAGCGTGTAGCCCTGGCCGGAGTCGACCGGGGGCTTGGGCAGGCGGAAGGTGGTGGAGGCGGGCAGGCCCAGGAACTGGCGCGCGTTGGCGGTCAGCGAGCGGCCGATGATCAGGTTGATCCGGCCGCCGGCGCGCACCTCGTCGAGCAGCACGTCGGACTTCAGCTGGAAGCGGGCGACGACCTTGCCGCCCTTCTCGATGGTGCCCTCGTAGGGGAAGATGTCGATCACGTCGCCCATCTCGAAGCCGGAGACGTCCACCTCGATCGGCAGCGCGCCGGAGTCTTCCTGCGTGTTGTAGAAGATGGGGGCGATCTTGCCGCCCAGGGTCACGCCGCCGAAGCGCTTGTTCGGCACGAACGGGATGTCCTGGCCGGTGGCCCAGATGACGCTGTTGGTGGCGGACTTGCGCGAAGAGCCGGTGCCCACGACGTCGCCCACGTACGCGACCTGGTGGCCCCTGGCCTTGAGTTCCTCGATGAACTTCATCGGGCCGCGCTTGCCCTCTTCCTCCGGCTTGAAGGCCGCGCCGGGGCGCGAGTTCTTCAGCATCGCCAGGGTGTGCAGCGGGATGTCCGGACGCGACCACGCATCGGGCGCGGGCGACAGGTCGTCGGTATTCGTCTCACCCGGCACCTTGAAGACGGTGACGGTGATCTTCTGCGGCACTTCCGGGCGGCTGGTGAACCACTCGGCGTCGGCCCAGGACTGCACCACTTCCCTGGCGAACGCATTGTTCGCCTTCGCCTTGGCGGCGACGTCGTGGAAGTAGTCGAACATCAGCAGCGTCTTCTTCAGGCCGTCGGCGGCGATCTGCGCGACCTCCGCGTCGTCCAGCAGGTCGATCAGCGGCTTGACGTTGTAGCCGCCGACCATGGTGCCGAGCAGCTCGGTCGCCTTCGCCTTGCTGATCGCGGGAACGGAGAGGTCCCCATGCGCAAGGGCGGCCAGGAAGCTGGCCTTCACCTTGGCCGCGTCGTCCACGCCCGGCGGCACGCGGTTCGCCAGCAGCTCCAGCAGGAAGGCTTCTTCCTTGGCCGGGGCCGACTTGATCAGCTCGATCAGGTCGGCGGTCTGCTTGGGCGACAGCGGCAGCGGGGGGATGCCGAGCGCAGCGCGCTCGGCAACGTGTTCAACGTAGGCTTGCAACATGGGGGTTCTCTCCGTTCATGGGGTCGTCATTTGCCGGGTTCGAGCAGGTTCACCGGCTTCATGTCCTTGGCATAAGCCACCTGCTCGGGGCTCTTGCATTCGTCGGCAATGCGCTTGCCTTCCTTCTGGCTCATCAGCATGGACTTGTTGGCCAGCTGCAGCCACAGCGCGCCGCGCGCGGGGTCTTCCAGGCGGATCGCGCCGGTGCGGCTTTCCTCGGGGTGCATCACGAACTTGTGGATGCCGCGCGAGACGAAGAAGAAGCCTTCGCGCTTCATCGGCTTGATGGTCACCTTCTCGCCCAGCTCGCACTGGATCTCGCCGACGTACACGGTCCTGGCGATCGCGAGCTGCGCCTCGTTCAGCTTGATGGCGGGGTTCGGCTCGCTCGTCGGAGTCGCTTCCTCGATGGCCTGCCGCTTGGTCGCGGGGGGCACCTTCTTCACGGACACCGGCTTCTTCGGGTTGACCGGTTTCGTCGCGGTCTGCGCTTGCGCCGTGGCGGCAAGCGAAGCGATCAGGATGCTGGCAAACAGAACCTTCATGACGTCTCTCCTCTTTGGACTCAGGGACGCGCGAACCATGCGCGCGCTTGTTCGGGGAGCTGCCGCCCGGTCCGGTGGGCCCTTTCCAGGACCTGCCAGTAGTAGCGGTAGCTCGCCCTGTCCTCGAGTTTGCCGTCGAAGCTGATCGGTGCCCAGTTCGCCGCCTGCGCACCGCAAAGAATCTGTGACGCCTTGTGAATTTCGTCGGCGCTGGGAGCGAACACTTCCACGATGGGCCTGATCTGGTCAGGGTGGATGCTCCACATGCGGGTGTAACCGAACTCGTTGGCTGCACGCGACGCCGCGGCCCGGAAAGCCGCCTGATCCCTGAATTCCGTCACCACGCCATGCGAAGGCACCTTGCCGTGGGCATGGCAGGCGGAGGATATTTCGAGCTTGGCGCGCACCACCAGCGGGTGCGTGAACTGGCCCTGCACGCCCATTCCCTGCGAGGGGATGGCGCCGCCGTGCGCGGACACGAAGTCCATGAGCCCGAAGCTGAGGGACTGCATGCGCGGGTGCGCAGCGATGTCGAAGGCGCGGTGCACCGCCGCGGGGGATTCGACCAGGCCCTGCAGCGGCAGGTCCCTGGCGCCGGCGGCATCGAGCGCGCGCGCGGCCCGCTCGACGTCTTCCGGCCGCTCCACCTTGGGCAGCATCACGTGCACCAGGCGGTGGCCGGCCCGGCCGGCGATGGTGGCGATGTCCTGCTCGAAGGCAGGATGGTCCACCGGGTGCACGCGCACGGCCACGCGCGCGTCCGGTTTCGCGTTCAGCGCCAGTTCCACCACCAGCGCCGCATGCTCCGCCTCGCCGCCCACCGGCGCGCCGTCCTCGCAATCGAGCGTGACGTCGAACACGCAGGCGCCGAACTCCTGCGTCATCTCCTCCTGCAGCTGCAGGCTCTTGCGCATGCGCGCCTCCACGCCGCTGTAGTGGTCGCATACCGGCAGCATGCCGGTGCGCGCCTGGGCGCCGAGGAGGATGTCGCGGGGGTGGGTCATGGCCGATGCGAGGACACCCCCGGACATGTCATCCCGGGCTCGACCCGGGATCCATGCGGCGCCTGTTCGTCCGCTGCATGGATGGCGGGTCGGGCCCGCCATGACATGGGGTGGCGTGCCCCGGTGTGCCTCAGAGCAGGTGCGCCACGCCGGCCTGCTCTTCCTGCAGTTCCTTCAGCGTGATGTTGATGCGTTCCTGCGAGAAGGCGTCGATCTCCAGGCCTTCGACGACCTTGTATTCGCCGTTCTGCGTGGTGACCGGGAAGCCGAACATGGTGTCCTTCGGAATGCCGTACTGGCCGTCCGAGGGGATGCCCATGGTGACCCACTTGCCGTTGGAGCCCAGCGCCCAGTCGCGCATGTGGTCGATGGCGGCGTTGGCCGCGGAGGCGGCGGAGGACAGGCCGCGCGCCTCGATGATGGCGGCGCCGCGCTTGCCCACGGTCAGCAGGAAGGTGTTGGCGTTCCATTCCTGGTCGTTGATCATCTGCTTGACCGACTTGCCGTTGACGGTGGCGAAGCGGTAGTCCGCGTACATGGTGGGCGAGTGGTTGCCCCACACGGTCAGCTTCTCGATGTCGGCGACCTTGGTGCCGGTCTTGGCGGCGACCTGCGACAGCGCGCGGTTGTGGTCCAGGCGCAGCATGGCGGTGAAGTTCTTGCGCGGCAGGCTGGGCGCGCTCTTCATCGCGATGTAGGCGTTGGTGTTGGCGGGGTTGCCGACCACCAGCACCTTCACGTTGCGCGACGCCACCTTGTCGAGGGCCTTGCCCTGGGCGGTGAAGATCGCGGCGTTGGCCGACAGCAGGTCCTTGCGCTCCATGCCGGGGCCGCGCGGGCGGGCGCCGACCAGCAGCGCGTAGTCGGTGTCCTTGAAGGCGGTCATCGGGTCGCTGTGCGCTTCCATGCCGGCCAGCAGCGGGAAGGCGCAGTCTTCCAGTTCCATCATCACGCCCTTGAGCGCCTTCTGGGCCTTCTCGTCGGGGATCTCGAGCAGCTGCAGGATCACGGGCTGGTCCTTGCCCAGCATCTCGCCGGAGGCGATGCGGAACAGCAGGGCGTAACCGATCTGGCCAGCGGCGCCGGTGACGGCGACGCGAACGGGCTTCTTGCTCATGGAAATCTCCGAATGGAAGTGAATGCGAATGGGGAGTCGGCGGGGGCGCGCGGCAAGGGGTCTGCCCGGGTTGGCCCTGCGTGGACAGCGCGGGAGTTTACCCGTAGAAACCCGCAGGGTCAATTTGTCTTATGTCTTATATAAGATATGATTGAGGTCAACAAAGGTGCGGAGCGCACCTGTCCGCCTGCATGGCCACCTCCCAACCCTCCACTGCCGAGACCGCGACCGCCGACCCGGCCCCGTCGGCGACCCCGGCGTTCAGCCCGCTGTACCAGCAGATCAAGGGCCTCATCCTGCAGAGCCTGCAGGCCGGCGAGTGGAAGCCGGGCGAGGCGATCCCCAGCGAGATGGACCTCGCCGCGCGCTTCCGCGTGAGCCAGGGCACGGTGCGCAAGGCCATCGACGAGCTTGCCGCCGAGAACCTGGTGGTGCGCCGACAGGGCAAGGGCACCTTCGTGGCGACGCACACCGAGCAGCACGTGCGCTACCGCTTCCTCAAGCTCGTGCCGGACAGCGGCGACGAAGGCCCGGCGCAGCGCACCATCCTCGACTGCCGCCGGCTGCGCGCGAGCGCCGAGGTCGCGCGCGCGCTCGCGCTGCGCACCGGCGACTCGGTCGTGCAGGTGCGGCGCGTACTTTCGTTTGGCGGTGTCCCCACCATCCTCGAGGACATGTGGCTGCCCGGGAACACCTTCCGCGGCCTCACCGCGGAGCAGCTCGCCGAACACCAGGGCCCCACCTACGCGCTGTTCGAACTCGAGTTCGGCGTGCGCATGGTGCGCGCCGAGGAGAAGATCCGCGCGGTGGCCGCCGACGCGCAGCAGGCGCAGCTGCTCGCCGTGGCGGCGGGCGCGCCGCTGCTCTCGGTCGAAAGCCTTTCCTACACCTACAACGACGTGCCGATGGAATTGCGCCGGGGGCTGTACCGCACCGACGCGCACCACTACCGCAATGAACTGAGTTGATCGCGCGCACCGCAACCCCCGCGACGGCGGGTGCGAGCGAGTGCGCCGCG
>DASWUI010000072.1:0-3554 GCA_036401715.1 Ramlibacter sp.
CGAGGGCGGTGATCTCGTTGCCCTGGTTGAAGACGCCGCCCACCGTCTGGTCGGCGTTGCGGATGGGCGTGAAGCTGTAGTTCCACCAGGTCTCGCGCGGCCGGCCGCCGCGCACCATGGGCAGCATCTGCTCGTACAGCGCCAGCCCTTCGCCGGTCTCGAAGACCCGCTGGAACTGCGGGCCGACGATGGGCCAGATGTCCGACCAGCCCTCGCGCGCGGGCTTGCCCAGGATCCAGGGGTGCTTTTCGGCCGGGATCTCCGACCAGGCGTCGTTGTAGAGCACGAACATCTCCGGCCCCCAGTACACGGCGGTCGGGAAGCTGGAGCCGAGGCACAGGCTGATGGCCATGCGCAGGGCCGCGGGCCACTGCTGCGGCGGGCCCAGCGGGTGCTGCCGCCAGTCGAACGCGCGGATGCGTTCGCCCATGGCGCCGCCGCCGTGGAGGAAATCGAGGGAGGGGGAAGCGGGAGGGGGAGCGGAGTTCAAGGGGACGGATCCGGGTGAAATCGAGTTTAGCGGCTCCTGCGTTATCCTGTCCCGCGAGGGCCCCACAACAACATGCAGCAGGACATCCTGATCAACTGGTCGCCGCAGGAGACGCGCGTGGCCATCGTCGAGAGCGGAGCCGTGCAGGAACTGCACGTGGAGCGCACCCTGGAACGCGGGCTGGTCGGCAACGTCTACCTCGGCAAGGTGGCGCGGGTGCTGCCGGGCATGCAGTCCGCCTTCATCGACATGGGGCTGGAGCGCGCCGCCTTCCTGCACGTGGCCGACGTCTGGCAGCGCCAGCCGGAGGGCGAGCCGCCGGCCATGGCCCGCAACGGGCAGCCCCAGGTGCCGATCGAGAAGCAGGTGTTCGAGGGCCAGTCCCTCATGGTGCAGGTCATCAAGGACCCGATCGGCACCAAGGGCGCGCGCCTGTCCACGCAGATCAGCATCGCCGGGCGCCTGCTGGTGTTCCTGCCGCAGGACGACCACGTGGGCGTGTCGCAGAAGATCCCGCAGGACCAGCGCGACGCGCTGCGGCGGCGGCTGAACAAGCTGGTCGGCAGCGCCGGCGGCGGCTTCATCCTGCGCACCAACGGCGAGGAGGCGAGCGACGAGGAACTGGCCGAGGACATCGCCTACCTGCGCAAGACCTGGGCGCGCATCCGCGAGTCGGCCACGCGCCTGCCGCCGCCCGCGCTGCTGCACCAGGACCTGAACCTGCTGCAGCGCGTGCTGCGCGACCTGGTCACCGACGAGACGCAGACCATCCGCATCGACTCGAAGGAGCAGTTCGGGCTGCTGCAGGCCTTCGGCCAGGAGTTCATGCCGGCGGCGGCCGGGCGCCTGCAGCTCTACAAGGGGGAGCGGCCGATCTTCGACCTGTACTCGGTGGACGAGGAGATCGCGCGCGCGCTCGGCCGGCGCGTGGACCTGAAATCGGGCGGCTACCTGATCGTGGACCAGACCGAGGCGCTGACCACCATCGACGTCAACACCGGCGGCTACGTCGGCTCGCGCAACGTCGACGACACGATCTTCAAGACCCCCCTGGAGGCCGCCCAGGCGATCGCGCGGCAGCTGCGCCTGCGCAACCTGGGCGGCATCATCATCGTCGACTTCATCGACATGCAGCGCGAGGACCACCGCGACGCGGTGCTGGCGGAGTTCCGCAAGCAGCTCGCGCGCGACCGGGTCAAGACCATGGCGGGCGGCTTCTCGCAGCTGGGGCTGGTGGAGATGACGCGCAAGCGCACGCGCGAGTCGCTGGCGCACATGCTGTGCGAGCCCTGTCCCGTGTGCCAGGGCAAGGGCACGGTGCGCACGCCGCGCACCGTGGCGTACGACATCCTGCGCGAGATCCTGCGCGAGGCGCGCCAGTTCAACCCGCGCGAATACCGCGTGATCGCCTCGCCCAAGGTGATCGAGCTGTTCCTGGACGAGGAGAGCCAGCACCTCGCGGGCCTGTCCGACTTCATCGGCAAGCCGATTTCGCTGCAGAGCGAGTCCGCCATGGGGCAGGAGCAGTACGACATCGTGCTGCTCTGAGCAGGAACGCACCGCGTTCCTGTGAGCTATGTCACTGGCCGCCCGGTATGATCCGGCGCCATGTCGAAGAGTGAAGCCACCCGCCACCTGGACCTCGGGTGCGGGGAAACACCGCGCAATCCGTACGCCCGAGACCGGCTGTACGGGGTGGACATCGTGGTGCCCGCGCATCCGCCGGGAGGCTGCGAGATCCGGCGGGCGAACCTCTCGATCGACCCCATCCCCTACGAGGACAGCAGCTTCGATTCGGTGTCGGCCTACGACTTCTTCGAGCACGTGCCGCGCGTCCTGCTCACGGCCGACGGGCGCTCCACCCGCTTTCCCTTCGTCGAGCTGATGAACGAGGTCTGGCGCGTGCTCAAGCCGGGCGGCCTGCTGTACGCCTCGATGCCCTGCTACCCGTCCGAGCAGGCCTTCCAGGACCCGACCCACGTCAACGTCCTGACGATCACCTCGCACGAGTACTTCACGCTGCCGGCGCTGGCCGCCCGGATGTACGGCTTCGTCGGCCGCTTCGATGCGATCCGGGTGCTGCGCCACTCGCCGCGCGGCGAGTACGAGCCCGTGCACTCAGGCTGGCGGCACGACCTGCGGCGCTGGAACCGGGTGCGCCGCGGCGACGTCACGCACCTGCTGTGGGAGTTCACCGCCGTCAAGTGAGAGCAGGCGCAGGGCCTCGGCGGCGACCCGCTCCGGCAGGATCGCCGGCAGGCAGCGCGCCGGGCTCAGGCGGTGGTCCTCGCAACCCGCCTTGCCGCAGGGCACGCAGTCCAGCTGCGCCTGCAGCAGCGTGACCCGCCCGGCCTCCTGCACCTGCGCGCGGCGCACGAAGCGCACCGGCTGCGCCTCGCCCGGCCAGGGCGCCCAGCGTTGCGGATTGGTCGGGCCGAAGATCGCCAGCACCCGCGTCCCGCAGGCCGCCGCCAGGTGCGACACCGAGGTGTCCGGACCGATGTACAGCGCCGCCGAGCGCAGCAGCCCCGCCAGCTGCCCGAAGCCGAGCACCCCGGCATCGACCAGCTGCGCGGCCGGCGCGGCGCCCTCCATCGCGGCCACCCGCTGCCGGTCGGCGTCGCCGGGGCCGCGCGTCAGCACGAGCTGGTGGCCGGCCGCGGCCAGCCGCGCGACCAGGGCACGGAAATGCTCCGCCGGCCACTCCTTGTAGGGCCACATGGAAGGCGTGTGCACCACCACGTAGCGCGGCGCGAGCCGTGCCGCCAGTTCCGGCGGCAGCGGCTCGGAAGGCGGCGGGACCAGCTCCGGTGGCGCGATCGCCGCGCCGGCGGCAGCCTGCCAGGGCTGCAGCAGCGCGAGCTTCTCCGCCACCACGTGCACCTCGCCCAGGTCGCCGGAGGCCGTCACCGCATGGCGCAGCAGGCGCCGCTTCCACCAGTTGCTGGAGCCCTGCGCGGGCAGGATGCCGGCGCGGCAGGCCGCGGCCAGCGAGCCGATCAGGTGGGCGCGGTCGCTGGCCTCGGCGATGAGCGCCAGGTCGTAGCGCCGCCACAGGCGCCGC
>DASWUI010000073.1:0-4773 GCA_036401715.1 Ramlibacter sp.
GGTCAGGAACAGCTGGAGCCTGCTGATGCGGGCGACGCCCACGACGCCCCTGGCATCGTCCATCAGCCGCGAGAGGCAGACGATCACGGCGGTCGATGCCGCCACTTCGACCTACAGCCGCGTGTTCGACAGCGCGCCGGACGTGGTGGACGTCTTCCAGGTGAACAAGCCCCTGCCGGGCATGGTCGAGCGCACCAACCGCGCGTTCGTCTATGCGATGCCCGTGCCCGGAACGGGCGTGACCATCGCGGTGGACGCGCCGAACAACCCCGCGTTCCTGTACTCGACGACCTTGACGCGCCCCTGAGGGCGTGACGCTCGCAAGCCCGGCCCCGTGCCGGGCTTGTTTTCCGTTGGGGCCCCCGGGCCGGCGCGGCGGCGGGGCGCGATGTCAATATGGCATGCCCCTAGCCCGGCGCGCCATTTCCCGCACACCTGCGCCGCCGCCTTCCTAGAATGACCTCGCGCGCGCCCCGCGCCCATTCCATTCAGGAGACAGCCGCATGACCCCGATCCCCGCCTCCGGTGTCCGTCGTTCCCTCCTGGCCGCCGCCGCGCTGGCCCTGGCACTGGGCTCCGCCGCCCTGCCCGCCCGCGCGCAGCAGGCCATCACGCTGCACGGCGCCTCGCAGTTCAATGACGACCACGCCTTCACCAAGACCATGGTGAAGTTCGAGGAGCTGGTGAAGAAGTACTACGGCAAGCCCGTCAACTTCGTGCTGCACAAGAACAGCGAGCTCGGGCTGGAGAAGCAGTACTTCGAGTACATGTCGCAGGGCAAGGCGGTCGACTACGCCGTCGTCTCGCCGGCGCACATGTCCACCTTTTCCAAGGCGGCGCCCTTCATCGACGCGCCCTTCCTGTTCCGCGACCTCGCGCACTGGAACAAGGTGCTGGACGCCGACACCTTCAAGCCGATCGCCGACGAGGTCGCGCAGCGCGCCGAGGTGATGCTGATCGGCTATGCGGGCGGCGGCGTGCGCAACATCTTCGCCAACAAGCCGGTGTCCAGCCTCAACGACATCAAGGCCCTGAAGATCCGCGTGCAGGGCGCCCCGATCTGGAGCCGAACCTTCGCCGCCGCCGGCATGGCGCCCACCGTCATCGCCTACAACGAGGTCTACAACGCCATCCAGAACGGCGTGATCGCCGCCGGCGAGAACGAGGCCGCGGGCGTGGAGCAGATGAAGTTCAACGAGGTGGCGCCCAACCTGCTCATGACGCAGCACGCCATCACCATCCGGCCGCTGTGCTTCTCGGCCAAGACCTTCAAGACGCTGCCACCCGACCTCCAGCAGGCCATCCTGCGCGCCGGCAAGGAAGCCGGCGCCTACGGACGCCAGATCGAGTCCTCCGAGGACGGCGCCAAGCTCGAGGCCATGGAGAAGGCCGGCAAGCTGAAGCGCATCGCCTTCGCCGACCGCGCCAAGATGAAGGCGCTGGTGGACCCGGTGATGGCGGCCTACGCCAAGGAGATCGGCGCCGAGGCGATCTACACCAAGATCAACAACACCAAGTGAGCGCGGGCTGGGGCGCCTGGCGCCGCTTCACCGCCGGGTTCGCGCGGCTGCTGGACTGGCTGCTGATCGCCACCGTCATGGTGCTGATCGTGCCGGTGACCATGCAGATCGTCTCGCGCTACACCGACCTGATCCCTTCCTACATCTGGACCGAGGAGCTGGCGCGCTTCCTCTTCATCTGGATGATCATGATCGGCGCGATGGTGGGGGTGCGCGAGATGTCGCACTTCAACGTGGACGTCTGGCGCCAGCCCTCCCCGCGCATGAACGCGGTGCTGAACCTGGTCACCCATTTCTGCACGCTGGTGTTCGCGCTGGTGTTCGTGGTCTCGGGCATCGAGTTCACGCGCTTCGCCCTCTACCGCATCTCCGAGCTGGCCGAACTGCCCCTGTGGCTGATCCACGTCGCGTGGCCGCTCACCGGCCTGGCCTGGATCGTGTTCCTCGGCGAACAGGTCGCCGACGAGATCGGCGTGCTCACCGGCAGGCTGCCCGCATGAACGGCGCCGTCCTGTCGCCCGCGCTCGCCAGCCTCATCCTCTTTTCCGTGTTCTTCGCGCTCATGGCGCTGCGCGTGCCGGTGGCCTTCGCGCTCGGGCTGGCCTGCCTGCCCATCCTGCTGATCGAGCCGCGCCTGTCGGCCATGGCGCTCATGAGCGAGACCTTCAACGCCTACAACTCCTTCATCCTGCTGGCGGTGCCCTTCTTCCTGCTGACCGCCAACCTGATGAACGTGGGCGGCATCACGGACCGTCTGCTGCGGCTCTCGCGCACGATGGTGGGCCACTTCCCCGGCGGGCTGGCGCAGATCAACGTGGTGCTGTCGCTGTTCTTCGCCGGGATCTCGGGCTCCTCCACCGCGGACGCCGCCAGCCAGTCCAAGATCTTCATCGAGGCGCAGCGCCGGGAGGGCTACGACGACAGCTTCTCGGTGGCGATCACGGCGGTGTCCTCGGTTCTGGCGGTGATCATCCCGCCTTCCATCCTGATGATCGTGTGGGGCGGCGTGCTGTCCGTGTCCATCGGCGCCCTGTTCCTGGCGGGCATCGTGCCGGGGCTGCTGCTGGTGGCGGTGCAGATGGCCACGGTGCACGCATACGCGAAGGCGCGAAAGTACCCCACCTATCCGCGCGCGACCTTCCTCGAGTTCCTGAAGTCCGCGGCGGTGTCGGTCCCGGCGCTGATGACCCCGGTGATCATCATCGGCGGCAAGATCTTCGGCTGGTTCACCGCCACGGAGTCCGCCGCGGTGGCGGTGCTCTACGCGGGGGCGCTGTCGATCTTCGTGTACCGCGAGATCGACCTCAAGGGCGTGCTGCACGCCTTCGCGGACACCGGCAGGTTCGCCTCGGTCATCCTGTTCTGCGTCGGCACGGCCAGCGCCTTCGGCTGGCTGATGGCGTACTACAAGATTCCGCAGGCCCTGCTCGCGGGCGTGTCGTCCTGGGGCATGGGATGGGCGACCACCGGGCTGTTCATCGCCCTGGTCTTCCTGGTGGTCGGCTGCTTCCTGGACGCGATCCCGGCCATCATCATCGTCGGCACCATCCTGCAGCCCATCGCCGCCGCCGCGCACATCGACCCGGTGCATTTCGCGATGATCGGCATCGTGTCGCTGGCCTTCGGGCTGGTCACGCCGCCCTACGGGCTGTGCCTGATGATCTGTTGCCGCATCGCCGGGATGCGGCTGGGGGACGCGCTGCGCGACGTGGCGCTGATGCTGCTGCCCATGGTGGGCGTGCTGGTGCTGGTGATCGTCTGGCCGCAGCTGGTGCTTTTCCTGCCGGGGCTGGTGTCGCCGGAGTTCCTGAAGTGAGGCCGCGCCGGGCACGACCCGGGAGCCGCCTTCAGGTGGCGGGGTCCTCCGCCTCCACCGCCGGCACCGCCAGCTCGCGCCCGACCATCGCGCGGGCATACAGGTAGTTGTTGCGCGCGGCGTCGCTGAGCCCGTCGAGGTCCACCCTGCCCGCGCCGTCGCACGGGAAGGCGTAGCCCCGGCCGCTGGCGAACAGGGAGCGGAAGCACAACCGGAAGCCTCCGGTGCCGGCACGTTGCGAGTCCATCATGTGCACCTCCATCGCTTTCTTCTTCAACGCGTGGGCGCGGCGCGAGAGGACGCGCTACTGCAAAGCCCGGGTGAAGACTGTGATGCGGAGCTACGGTGCGCGCACGCCGGTGCAGGCGGACGGTGCCACGGGCGGGCCGCCTACGTGATCCGCCCCGGCGGGACCCCACCTGCCCGGGATGGCACGCAACGCATCGGCCGCGAAGGGCGCGGCGACGCCCCGGGCGGACTGGCTGGACGACGACACCTGGCTGGTCCCCCTGCCCGTTCCCGAGGTACGGGAGGGAGGCGATTCCACCTGGGCGCTGTGGCACGAGGCCGAACGGCAGCTCGACGAGGCCTTCGCGCCCACCCTCCCTTCGGACCAGGCGCCGCTGGGTGCCGCGCCCCGCGGCGCCGAGCCTTCCGGCCCGCCCGCCGGCTACCAAGGCGCCGACGAGCTGATGGTGGTGGCGCGCAGGAACAACCGCGTGTGCCCGAATCCGGCGGAATGGTCGCGGCTCTACCAGCTGCTCGAAGGCGACAAGTACATCGACCTGCAGCCGCCGCCGGTGGAACAGTGGATCTGGGGCAAGCTTTCGCACCTGCAGAAGCGCGTGCGTTTTCGCGAGCACATCGACTGGGCGGCGCGGCACGGCAAGCTGGCGGTGGTGGCCGGCTTCCTGCACAGCCTGGGCGAGGCGGACTGGCTGCACATGGGGTGAAGCGGGGAAACGCTAGTGGAAGTCGCGTGAACCGCCCAGGCCGCCCAGGCGCCCCAGCAGGGGGGTGAGGTCCTCCAGCTCCTCCGCGATCAGGTGCCGCACCTGGCCGCCGCTGTCCACGTCGCGCTGCCAGACGCCGCGCACGGCCAGCAGTTTCGATTGCAGCAGCGCATCGCGCTGCCGCTCGCGCACGTGCTTCCACACGATCACGTTGACCGGGCCGGTCTCGTCCTCGATGGTGACGAAGATCGTGCCGTTGGCCGTCTGCGGCTGCTGGCGCACGGTGACGATCCCGCAGGCCCCGACGCGGCGGTTGTTCGGCAGGTCGTGCAGTTCCTGCGCGCTGCGCAGCTTCATGCGCGCAAGCCGGGGGCGCAGCAAGGCCACCGGATGCCGGCGCAGGGTCAGGCCCATGGAGGCGTAGTCGAAGAAGATCTCCTCGCCTTCCCGCGCGGCCGGCAATGCGAGCGGCAGCTCGTTGATC
>DASWUI010000074.1:0-1680 GCA_036401715.1 Ramlibacter sp.
CCGCCTGCTGGTGCTGGTGCTGGGCGAGACGGGCCGCAGCGGCAACTTCGGCCTCAACGGCTACCCGCGCGACACCACGCCGCAGCTCGCCCGTCTGCAGGCGGTGAGCTTCCGCAATGCCTGGTCCTGCGGGACCAGCACCGCGGCCTCGGTGCCCTGCATGTTCTCGCCGCTCGGACGCGAGGGCTTCCTCGCGCGCAGCCGCGACAGCGAGAACCTGGTCGACGTGCTGCAGCACGCGGGCCTGGCCGTGCTCTGGATCGACAACCAGGCGGGCGGCTGCAAGGGCGTCTGCGACCGGGTGCCGACCGTGAGCACCGCCGCCCTCCACGACCAGGTGCTGTGCGCCCACGGCGAATGCCACGACGAGATCCTGCTGAAGGACCTGGACGCGCGCCTGGCCGCCCTTCCGGCCGAGAGGCGCAGCAAGGGCGTGGTGCTCGTGATGCACCAGATGGGAAGCCACGGCCCGGCGTATGCCGAGCGCACGCCGCCCGCCTTCAAGCGTTTCCTCCCGGAGTGCACCAGCAGCCACCTGCCGGATTGCGGCAGCGAGCAGCTGCGCAACGCCTACGACAACACCATCGCCTACACCGACCACGTGCTGGCCGGGGCCGTCGCATGGCTGCAGCGGCGCGAGGACTACGACACGGCGATGCTTTACGTGGCCGACCACGGCGAATCCCTGGGCGAGGCCAACCTCTACCTGCACGGGCTGCCCTACGCGCTGGCGCCCGACGTGCAGAAGCACGTGCCCTGGATCACCTGGCTGTCGCCGGGATTCGAGCGGCACACCGGCCTGTCCATGCACTGCCTGCGCGCGCGCTCGCAGGAGCGCATCACGCACGACCACCTGTTCCACTCGGTGCTGGGGCTGATGCAGGTCGGCACTTCGGCCTACCGACCCGCGCTCGACGCCTACGCCGGCTGCACCGCGCACTGAGTTGCGCGCCGGTACACTGCCGCCATGGACAGCATGGCAGGCGACGACCAACCCACCTGGTGGGTCGCATGCCTGTGCGCCGCGTGGTGCGGCGTCTGCCGCGATTTCCTCCCCATGTTCACGCAGCAGGCGCGCGCCAACCCGCACATGCGCTTCGCCTGGGTGGACGTGGAGGACGAGGACGAGACCATGGGCGAGGTCGACATCGAGACCTTCCCCACGCTGCTCGTCGCCCGCGGCGACCAGGTGCTGTTCCTCGCCCCCATCCCCCCGCTCGCATCGCAGTTCACGCGCCTGCTCGCGCGCCTGCAAGCTCAGCCGCAGCCGGATCCGGGGATCGGGGACGAAGCCAATGCCCTGCTGCAACGGCTGAAGGCCGACGTCCTCGCGCGCACCCTCGTTTGAAGAGGTAGGGCCGCTCCTACACCCAGCAGCTTTGCTGCCTGACGAGCGGAGTGCGCGCTTGCAAGCTCAATCACACCATGGCCGGCGCAGACCGCCATGCAGTTCCAACATTTCAGTTTTGCAAGGAGATCCTCAGATGGCTTCCAACAACCAGGGCAACCAGGGCGGGAAATCGAACCGCGGTTTCGCCTCCATGGACCCGCAGCGGCAACGCGAAATCGCCAGCGAAGGCGGCCGCGCCGCCCACGAAAAGGGCACCGCGCACGAATTCACGTCGGAAGAAGCCCGTGAAGCCGGCCGCAAGGGCGGGATGGCCCGCAGCGCCAACCGCC
>DASWUI010000075.1:0-6202 GCA_036401715.1 Ramlibacter sp.
CAGCCGCCGTCTCCGCCGGCGGCCGGCGCCGACATCCGCGCCCGCGTCGCCGCGGTCGAGGCGGACCCCGCGCTGGAAGATCGCCTGCTGCGGCTGGGGCGCCGGGTCGCCGTCGTGTGCGCCCACTGCCACGGCGCCCACGGCATCGCGGTGCGTCCCGGCATCCCCATCCTCACGGCGCAAGAGCGCGCCTACCTGTTCGACCAGCTGCAGCAGTTCGCCGACGGCCGCCGCCGCGACCCGCTCATGCAGGAGGTGATGGAGACCCTGAGCGTCGACGAGATGGTCGGGGCGGCGCTGTTCTTCTCCTCGCAGCCGCTCAAGCGGCCGCCGGGACCGCCTGGCGCCTACTCCGCGGGCGCCGGATCAGCAGGTAGGCCGCCGGGATCAGGAACATCGACAGCAGCGGCGCGGTGATCATGCCGCCCACCATGGGCGCGGCGATCCGCTGCATCACCTCGCTGCCGGCGCCGCTGCCCCACAGGATGGGGAACAGGCCCGCCAGGATCACCGCCACCGTCATCGCCTTGGGCCGCACGCGCATCACCGCGCCGTGCTCGATCGCCTTGTGCAGCTCCGCCTCGCTGTCCTCGCTGCGCTCCTCCCAGGCATGCTTCAGGTACAGCAGCATGATCACGCCGAACTCCGCCGCCACCCCGGCCAGCGCGATGAAGCCCACCGCGCCCGCCACCGACAGGTTGTAGCCCAGCGCCCACAGCAGCCACACGCCGCCCACCAGCGCGAAGGGCAGGGTCGCCATGATCAGCAGGGCCTCGTCGATGCGCCGGAAGGTGAGGTACAGCAGCACGAAGATGATCAGCAGCGTGAAGGGCACCACCAGCTTCAGCTTCTCGGTCGCGCGCTCCAGGTACTCGAACTGGCCGGACCACGAAACCGAGTAGCCGGCGGGCAGCTGCACCTTGGCGGCCACCTCGCGCTGCATCTCCTCGACGGCGCCGCGCAGGTCGCGCCCGCGGATGTCCACGTAGATCCAGCCCGAAAGGCGCGCGTTCTCGCTGCGCAGCATGGGCGGGCCGTCGGTGACCTTCACCTCGGCGACGTCGGCCAGCAGCAGGCGCTGCCCGCGTTCGGTGACGATCGGCAGGCGGCGCAGCGCGTCCAGCGAGTCGCGGATCTCGCGCGGGTAGCGCAGGTTGATGGGGAAGCGCTGCAGGCCCTCCACCGTCTCGCCGATGTTCTCGCCGCCGATCGCCGAGGCGATCACGGCCTGCACGTCGGCCACGTTGAGCCCATAGCGCGCCGCCGCCTCGCGCCGGATGTCCACGTCCACGTAGCGGCCGCCGGCCAGGCGTTCGGCCAGTGCGCTGCCCACGCCGGGCACGGGCTTGACCGCCTGCTCGATCTGCGAGGCGATGCGGTCGATGGTGGCCAGGTCGGGGCCCGCCACCTTCACGCCCACCGCGCTCTTGATGCCGGTGGCCAGCATGTCGATGCGGTTGCGGATCGGCGGCACCCAGATGTTGGCCAGGCCGGGCACGCGCACGGTGCGGTCCAGTTCCTCGACCAGCTTGTCCATGGTCATGCCGGGGCGCCATTGCTCGCGCGGCTTGAACTGGATGGTGGTCTCGAACATCTCCAGCGGCGCCGGGTCGGTGGCCGATTCCGCGCGCCCGGCCTTGCCGTAGACGCTGCGCACTTCCGGCACGGTGCGGATCAGGCGGTCGGTCTGCTGCAGCAGCTCGCCCGCCTTGCCCGCGGACAGGCCGGGCAGGGCGGTGGGCATGTACAGCAGGTCGCCTTCCTCCATGGCGGGCAGGAACTCCGAGCCGATGCGCGAGAGCGGCCAGGCGCTCACCAGCAGCAGCACCAGCGCGATGGCCAACGTGGTGCGCGGCGCGGCCAGCACCCGCGCCAGCATGGGCCGGTAGATGCGGATCAGGAAGCGGTTGATCGGGTTGCGTTCCTCGCTCGGGATCTTGCCGCGCACCAGGTAGCCCATGAGCACCGGGATCAGCGTCACCGACAGGCCGGCTGCCGCCGCCATGGCGTAGGTCTTGGTGAAGGCCAGCGGCCCGAACAGGCGCCCCTCCTGCGCTTCCAGCGTGAACACCGGGATGAAGCTGAGCGTGATCACCAGCAGCGAGAAGAACAGCGCCGGGCCGACCTCGGACGCCGAGGCGCCGATCACCTTCCAGTGCGCCTCGCCCCGCAGATCCTGGCCCGGGTGCTCGTGGTGCCAGCGCTCGATGTGCTTGTGCGCGTTCTCGATCATCACCACGGCGGCGTCCACCATCGCGCCGATGGCGATGGCGATGCCGCCCAGCGACATGATGTTGGCGTTCACCCCCTGCCAGCGCATCACGATGAAGGACGCCAGGATGCCCAGGGGCAGCGACACGATGGCCACGAAGGACGAGCGCAGGTGGAACAGGAAGGCGAAGCACACCAGCGCCACGACGATGAACTCCTCCACCAGCTTGGTGCCCAGGTTCTTCACCGCGCGCTCGATCAGGCCCGAGCGGTCGTAGGTGGTGACGATCTCCACCCCCTGCGGCAGCGTCTTCTGCAGGTCGGCCATCTTCAGCTTCACGGCACGGATGGTCTCCAGCGCATTCTTGCCGGAGCGCATCACGATCACGCCGCCCACCGCCTCGCCTTCGCCGTCGAGCTCGCCGATGCCGCGCCGCATCTCCGGGCCGACCTGCACGCGCGCGACGTCGCCCAGGCGCACGGAGACGCCGCGGTCGGTCGTCGTCAGCGGGATCGCGCGGAAGTCGTCCAGGGTCTGCAGGTAGCCCGAGGCGCGCACCATGTATTCGGCCTCGCCCATCTCCAGCACCGAGCCGCCGGTTTCCTGGTTGGCGCGCTGCACGGCCTCCATCACGCGCGTGAGCGGGATCCCGTAGGCGGCGAGCTTCTCCGGGTCGGCCACGATCTGGTACTGCTTGACCATGCTGCCGATGGTGGCGACTTCCGCCACTGCGGGAATGGTCTTGAGCTCGAAGCGCAGGAACCAGTCCTGCAGCGCCCGCAGCTGCGCGATGTCCATGCGCCCGCTGCGGTCCACCAGCGCGTACTGGTAGATCCAGCCGACGCCCGTGGCGTCCGGGCCGATCGCGGAGCGCGCACCGGCCGGCAGCCGGCCCTGGGCCTGGTTCAGGTACTCCAGCACGCGCGAACGGGCCCAGTACAGGTCGGTGCCGTCCTCGAACAGCACGTACACGAAGCTGTCGCCGAAGAAGGAGTAGCCGCGCACGGTCTTGGCCCCGGGCACGGACAGCATCGTGGTGGTGAGCGGATAGGTCACCTGGTTCTCCACGATGCGCGGTGCCTGGCCCGGCCAGCTGGTGCGGATGATCACCTGCACGTCCGACAGGTCGGGCAGCGCATCCAGCGGCGTGCGCAGCATGGAGACCACGCCGCCCACCGCCAGGATCAGCGTGGCGAGCAGGACCAGGAAGCGGTTGGCGATGGACCAGTGGATGAGGCGCGCGATCACGGCTTGCCTTTCGACGGCGCCGCGTTGCGGGTCAGGGCCGTGATCTCGGCCTCGCCCGGTGCGGGCACGCGGAACTCGACCTCGACCGCATCGCCGGCGGCGAGGCCGGGCGGCAGCTTCAGGCCCTGCGCGAGCTTGAACTCCATGGTCATGGCCGGCCACTTCAGCGCCGGGATCTCCGGGTGGCTCAGCGTGATGGCGTCCTGGTCGATCTCCTCGACCTTCGCGGACGTCCGGTGGGCGGAGGGGGCGGCGGCCGCCGGTGCATTGAGGCGCGCCTCCAGCCCGCGCAGGCTCGCTTCCGAGTCGATCAGGAACTGGGAGGAGACCACGACCTTCTGCCCCGCCTGCAGGCCGCGCCTGATCTCGACCTGCCCGCCGCTTTCGGTGCCGGTCTCGACCGCCACGGAGCGGAACCCGCCACCGTCCTCGGCCAGCATCACGACCGTGCGGCGGCCGGTGTGGATCACCGCCTCGCTCGGCACCAGCAGGCTGGGACGCGGATCGGCGTCGCTGAACTGCATCTGCACGAACATGCCGGGGACGAGGCGGCCCCCCTTGTTGGCGAGCTCCATCCGCGCCTTGATGGTGCGGGTGCCGCTGGCCACTTCCGGCAGCAGCGCCTGCACCCGGCCTTCGAACACTTCGCCGGGCACCGCCGGGGTGGTCGCGCGCACGCGCACGCCGGGGCGCACCTGCGCCGCCTGGCTCTCCGGCACTTCGGCCTGCGCCCACACGGTGGCGAGCCCGTTGATGCGGAACATCGTCGTGCCGGGCATCACGGCCATGCCTTCGCGTGCCGCCACCTCGGTGACCACGCCGGAGATCGGCGCGGTGAGCGTGATGCGCGCCTGCACGCGGCCGGTGGATTCCACCTGCTGGATCTGCTGGAGGCTCATGCCGGCCTGGCGCATCCGCGCGCGCGCGGCCTCGCGCAGCGCGCCGAGCTCCGCGCCCTGCATGCGGCGCACGGCCAGGAACTCCTCCTGCGCCGCCACCCAGTCGGGCACGTACAGCTCGGCGAGGGGCTGGCCCTGGCGCACCGGGTCGAGGTTGGCGCGCACGTGCAGGCGCTCCACGAACGCCGACGCGCGGGCCTGCACCACCACCTGGTCGCGCTCGTTCCAGCCGATGTTGCCGGATGCGACCACCTGCGGCGCCAGCCGGCCCTCGGTCACGACGGCCGTGCGCACGCCCAGGCTCTGCTGCATGCGCGGGCTGACGCTCACGCTGCCGGCGTCGGCGCCCCCGCTGCCCGCGTACACGGGCACCAGCATCATGTCCATGAAGGGCGACTTGCCGGGCGCCTCGAAGCGCGTGCCCGGTGCCATCGGGTCCTGGTAGTAGAGGACCTTGCGCCCGGTCGCGGGATCGACGCTGCCGGCGCGGATGCCTTCCCGCAGGTGGCGGCGGGTGGCTTCCTCGCCCTGCGCGGCGGTCCACGTCGACGGGTCCGACACGGCTGCGGCAGGCGCCGCCGCCATCGTGGCGGTGGCCTGGGCAGGGCCGTGCTGCCCCTGCGCCACCCCGAGGCGGTACAGGCCGAAGCCGGCGAGTGCCAGGGCCGCGGCGGCGGCGACGGCGAGGAGCTTGCGTTGCGTGCTGTTCATGGCCGGGATCCTTCCTTGCCCGCTGCGGCATGCTCGCCGCCCAGCAGGTAGTCGAGTTGCAGTTGCGCCCGCGCGGCATCGCGCTCCAGCCGCAGGCGTTCCAGGTGGACTTCGATGTAGGCCGTGCGCGCTTCCAGCACACCGGCGAGCATGCCGCCGCCGCGGTAGGCGGCCAGCGCCGCCTGCACGCGGTCGGAGGCGAGCGGCAGCAGGCGCGCGTCGTGCAGCTGCAGGCGCCTGCGCGCGCTCTGCCAGGCGGCGAGCAGGGCCTGCGCCTCGCCGACCAGCGCGCGCTGCGCTTCCTCGCGCTCCTCGCGCGCGCGCTCCGCCTCCGCCCGGCGCGCCGCGACTTCGCGGTCCTGCCGCGAGCCGCGGTTGACCTCCAGCGGGCGCGACAGGGTCAGCGACACCATGTCGCCGAACTGCGAGGCGCGCTGGCTGTACATCAGCTCCACGCTCCAGTCGGCGCGGCGCTCGGCGGCCGCCATGGCCACCTCCGCCTCCGCCACGGACTCCTGCCCGTGCAGCGCCCGCAGCTGCGGGTGCGTCGCGATGCGCTGTTCCACCTCGCCCGGCTCGAGGGTCGACGCCGGCAGCGCGGGCAGGAGCGGGCGCCGGGCCGGCTCGCCGATCCAGCGCGCCAGCATCGCGCGGGCGGCCTGCAGCTCGCGGGTGGCTTCGTCGATGCGGTCGTCCAGCTGCGCCGTCGCCTGCTGGGCAGCGACGACCTCGGCCTGCGAGCCGCGGCCGCCGCGCAGCGCGGCGAGCGCGCCGGCGTGCTGCAGGCGGGTTTCCGCCTGCTGCTGCCGCAGGCCGTCGACCGTTCGCTGCGCGTACAGCAGGTCGACCCAGGCGAGCCCGGCTTCCCGGCGCACCATCAGGCGCGCGCCGTCCTGCATGGCCTCGGCGGCAAGCGCTTCCTGCTCGAAGCGGCGGGTGCGCGCGGCCAGCTTGTCGCCGCGCGTGAGTTCCTGCATCACGCCGATGTTGCGCATGGTCATGCCTTCGCGCGTCAGGCTGAAGCGGTCCGGGCCTTCGATCGGCAGGTTGGAGATGCCCAGCCGCAGCACGGGGTCGGGCCGCTGTCCCGCGGCGACGGCGCGTTCGCGCGCCGCGGTGGCAGCGGCGGCCT
>DASWUI010000076.1:0-2359 GCA_036401715.1 Ramlibacter sp.
TGCTGTGAACGCGCAGGGCCTTTCCATGAAGAAGTTCATTCCCGGCCAGCGCGCGCTGCTGTTCATCGGCTCGCTGCTGTTCTCCCTCTACGTGCTGGCGCCCATCGCCTGGCTGGTCTCGTCCTCGGTGCAGTCGGAAGCGGAGATCACCTCGGTGCCGCCGCACTGGGTTCCGGACGCGCCGACGGCGCAGAACTACCGCGCGATCTTCAAGGCCGCGGACGAGAAGGTGACCTACGAGACGCGCAAGCAGGGCGACACCGCCACCGGCGGCTTCATCCCCTCGACCGCGGCCAACCTGCTGCCGGCGATGAAGAACAGCTTCATCGTCGCCCTGGCGGTGGTGGTGCTGAACCTGCTGGTGAGCGTGCCGGCGGCCTATGCGCTGGCCAAGATCCGCTTCATCGGCCGCACCAGCTCCATCTACTTCATGCTGTCGACGCGGGTGATCCCCGACATCGCGCTGGTGGTGCCCTTCTTCCTGTTCGTGCAGAAGCTGGGGCTGATGGACAACCTGCTGTCGCTGGTGATCACCTACCTGGCGATCACGGTGCCTTTCAGCATCTTCATCCTCACCGGCTACTTCGAGTCGCTGCCGGACGAGCTGGACAAGGCGGCGCGCGTGGGCGGGTGCTCGCGCCTGCAGACGCTGCTGCTGGTGTTCCTGCCCCTGGCGCTGCCCTCGCTGGTCGCCGTGGTGCTGTTCACCTTCCTCACCAGCTGGAACGAGTTCCTGCTGGCGCTGATGTTCACGCAGACCCCGGCCTCGCAGACCATGCCGATCGTGGTGGCGTCGTTCACCTCGGACTTCAACATCAGCTTCTCGTTCATCAATGCCGCCGGCGTGCTGGCGATCGTGCCCCCCGTGGTGATCGCCATCCTGTTCGAGCGCTACATCGTCTCCGGCCTGACCGCCGGCGCCGTCAAGGGTTAAGGCACCACCATGGCACGCATCCAGTTCGAATCCGTCCGCAAGCAATACCCCAACGGGTACACCGCGCTCGAGAACCTCAACCTCGAGATCGCGGACAAGGAGTTCCTGGTCCTGCTCGGCCCCTCCGGCTGCGGCAAGTCCACCACGCTCAACATGATCGCGGGCCTGGAAGACGTCACCGACGGCAACCTGCGCTTCGACGCCGAGGTGATGAACACGGTGCCGCCGCACAAGCGGGACGTGGCCATGGTGTTCCAGAGCTACGCGCTGTACCCGCACAAGACGGTGTACGAGAACATCGCGTTCGGCCTGAAGATGCGCAAGTTCGACAAGGCGGAGATCGACCGCCGCGTGCGCGACGCCGCGCGCCGGCTGGAGATCGTGCCGCTGCTGGAGCGCCGGCCCGACCAGCTCTCGGGCGGCCAGCGCCAGCGGGTGGCGCTGGGCCGCGCCATGGTGCGGCAGCCGCAGGTCTTCCTGATGGACGAGCCGCTGTCCAACCTGGACGCCGCCCTGCGCATCTCCATGCGCGCGGAGATCAAGCAGCTGCACCAGGCGATGCAGACCACCTTCGTGTACGTGACGCACGACCAGGCCGAGGCGCTGACGCTGGCCGACCGCATCGTCGTGATGCGCGGCGGCGTGGTGCAGCAGATCGGCTCGCCCGAGGCGATCTACGAGCGGCCGGGCAACATGTTCGTCGCCTCCTTCCTGGGCAACCCGCCGATCAACTTCCTCAAGGGCCGCCTGGGGCAGACCGCCACCGGGCTGGTGTTCCGCAACGGCGGCACCACGCTCACGCTGCCGGCCGAAGCGGCGCAGAAGCTCTCCGGCTACGACGGCCGCGAAGTGGTGCTGGGCATCCGCGCCGAGGACGTCAGCGAGGAGATCGGCGCGCCGGACGGCGGCTTCCTGTACGGCCGGATCCTGTCGGTGCTGCCGGTCGGGTCCGACCAGTTCCTGGAGATCGAGGTGGCCGAGGCCAAGCTGTTCTTCCGGGTCGGCAAGGAGTGCCACTACAAGGCGGGCGACCAGGCGCGGCTGGCGATCAACATGAACCGGCTGCACGTCTTCGACCCGGACACCACCGACAACCTCCTGTGGGCCTGAGGCGCCGGTGAAGCCCGCTGCCTTCGGCTACCACCGGCCGGCCTCGGTCGAGGAGGCGCTGGAGCTGCTCGCGCGCTTCGGCGCCGATGCGAAGCTCATCGCCGGCGGCCAGAGCCTGGTGCCGATGATGAACATGCGCCTGGCCAGCCCGGCGCAGCTGGTGGACATCAACGACCTGAGCGAGCTGGGGCAGTTGCGCGTGCAAGGCGAGCGGCTGCAAGTGGGGGCGCTGGCGCGCCACCGCACGGTCGCCGAGTCGCCGCTGGCCGCCACGCACTGCCCGCTGCTGGCGCAGGCGGCGCGCACCATCGGCCA
>DASWUI010000077.1:0-1762 GCA_036401715.1 Ramlibacter sp.
CGCGACAAGGATTTGCATGGACCCGGTGATCGCGCACAACCCAGGCAACCTGCTGCAGCTGGTCGAACGCAGCGCCTTCGTGGGCTTCTGGCGGCTCGATGCGCGGCAGGGCACGCTCTACTGGTCGCAGCAGCTCGCGCGCCTGCACGGCGCGCCGCCCGGAGACGCACCCACGTTCGGGCACGCGCTCGACCACTTCGCCGACGGGCACCGCGCCGAAATCGAGGCGCGCGTGCGCGCCTGCCGGGAGCAGGGCACGCCCTTCGATGTGGAGGTGCAGGTGCGCACGCTGCAGGGGCGCCGCATGTGGGTGCGCTGCGTCGGCCAGCCGCTGCGCGCCGAAGACGGCAGCATCGCCGGCGCCGAAGGCCTGGTGCAGGAGATCGCGCCGGCCGGCTACACGCCCGGCACGCTGCTGCGCCACACCGTCAGCATGGGCGGCGCGCTCGGCAGCGGCGAGGCCTTCGTCACGGTCGACCGGCAGGGCCGCATCAGCTACGCCAACGAGCAGGCCGAGCAGATGCTCGCCGCCGGGGGCGAAGCGCTGGTCGGCCGCAAGGTCTGGAGCTTCTTCCAGAAGCGGGCGCGCCTGTCGCTGGAGGAACGCTTCATGCACGCGCTGGAACGGCGCGAGGCCATCGAACTCGAGGAACTGGACGCGCAGGTGAGCCACTGGCTGGAACTGCGCGGCTTTCCCTTCGGCGACGGGTTGGCGCTGCACCTGCGCGACGTCTCCGCGCGGCGGCGCGCGCAGCAGCACCTGACGCTGCTGGAGGGCAGCATCGCCCGCCTGAACGACATCGTGATCATCACGGAAGCCGCGCCCTTCCGCGCGCCCGGGCCGCGCATCGTGTTCGTCAACGAGGCCTTCGAGCGCCGCACCGGCTACACGCGCGAGGAGGTCCTCGGCCATTCGCCGCGCTTCCTGCAGGGGCCCGACACGCAGCGCGCGCAGCTCGATCGCATCCGCGCCGGCCTGGAGCAGTGGGAGCGGGTGCGCGTCGACCTGATCAACTACACCAAGAGGGGCGAGCCCTACTGGGTGGACCTCGACGTGTCTCCGGTCTGGGACGAGGGGCGCCGGCTCACGCACTGGGTGGCGGTGGGCCGCGACATCACCGAGCGCAAGCGCGACGAGGAGAAGATCCAGTACCTGGCCTTCTACGATCCCCTGACGCAGCTGCCCAACCGGCAGATGCTGCTGGAGCGACTGGACGAGGCGGTGGGCGAGACCGGGCAGGCGCGCGACGGCGCGCTGATGTTCATCGACCTCGACAACTTCAAGGTGCTGAACGACACGCTGGGCCACCAGAAGGGTGACCTGCTGCTGCAGCAGGTGGCGCGGCGGCTGCGCAACTGCGTCGCCAAGGGCGACCTGGTGGCGCGCCTCGGGGGCGACGAGTTCGTGGTCCTGCTGGAGAACACGCCGGAAAAGCCGCTCGACCCCCTGACCGCGGCGCAGGTGGTGAGCCAGCGCATCCTGGATGGCCTGGGCGAGCCGTACGTGCTGCCCGGCTACCTGCACCACAGCACCTGCAGCATCGGCGTCACGCTGTTCGGCAAGAGCCCCTCGAGCGTCAACGAGCTGCTGAAGCAGGCGGACCTGGCCATGTACCAGGCCAAGGCGGCCGGCCGCAATGCGGTGCGCTTCTTCGATCCCGAGATGCAGGCGGTGGCCACGGCGAACGCGGCGCTCGCGGCGGACCTACGGCAGGCCTGGCGCGACAACCACCTGCGGGTCGAGTACCAGCCGCAGGTCGGC
>DASWUI010000078.1:0-2422 GCA_036401715.1 Ramlibacter sp.
GACACCGTCCTGGACATCGGCTGCGGCACCGGCCTCAGCTTCGCGCCGCTGCTGGAGCGCATCGGCCCCGAGGGCCGCGTGGTCGGCATCGACCCCTCCCCCGACATGCTGGCGCTCGCCCGCCGCCGCGTGCAGCGCCACGGCTGGAGCGGCGTCGCCCTGCTGGAGTCGCCGGCGGCCGAGGCGCCGCTGCAGGGCCGCGCGGATGCGGCGCTGTTCCACTTCACGCACGACGTGCTGCGCGACCCCGACGCGCTGGACCACGTGCTGGCCCACCTCAAGCCGGGCGCCCACGTGGTGGCCTCCGGCCTGCAATGGGCACCGCCGTGGAACGTGGCGGCCAACCTGTTCGTGCTGGGCGCCGCCCTCTATTCCGTCACTTCGATGGAAGGCATGGCGCAGCCCTGGACCATGCTGGCCAGGCGGCTGCAGCAGTTGCAGTTGCGCACCCGGGGACTCGGCGGCCTCTTCATCGCCAGCGGCCGCGTCAGCGCGCCGGGCGAACCGCAGGAGCGTTCCGCGCCGCGCGGATGAAGGCCCAGCCGGCCAGCGACAGCGCGATCCCCGATGCCAGGAAGGCGAGGTCCGCCCACAGCGGATCGGCGGCGTACTCGTTCACGCGGTGGATGCCCAGCACCAGGTGGTCGATCGCGCCTATGTTGTGCCACTCCAGCAACTGGTGGAACACGATCCCGTCCACGAAGCCGCCCATGCCCGCGCCGAGCAGCAGCGCGGCGGCGATGAGGTGCCGGCGTTCAGCTCTCATGGCGGGGACGCGATGCGCGCACCAGCAGCAGGGCGACGCAGACGACCAGCGCGACCGGCGAGACCATCACCAGCAGCTGCTGCAGGAAGTTGTCGTCGAAGACACCGTCGCTGACCAGGGCGCGCAGGGCGAGCAGGCGAATGCCGGGGCGGCGGCCAGCAGGGGCAAGGCCGGGATCACTTTGCCTTTCATGCAACCATGCTAGCCCGATCCTGGCGCGCCGGGTTGGGGGCAAGGCGCGCGCAGCAACCCGGACGACGCCGCGCAGCACATCGGTTAGGCTCGCCGCATGAACCGCAGATCCGCGTGGCGTGCCGCATGCGCGCTCTTCCTATGTTTCCTGCTCGCGTCCTGCGCCGGCATCGCGGCGCCCGGCGCACCGAAGCCGAAACTCGTGGTGCTGCTGGTGGTCGACGGCCTGCCGCAGCGCCAGGTCACCGCCTACCGCGACCAGCTCGCGCCCGACGGACTCGCCCGCTTCCTCGAGCGCGGCGCCTGGTTCGAGCAGGCGCACTACGGCCACGCCTTCACGGTCACGGCCGCGGGGCACGCGACCATGCTGAGCGGTGCCTATCCGCACCGCAGCGGCATCATCGGCAACGAGTGGGTGGACATCGCCTCGGGCCAGCCCATGTACTGCACCGGCGATCCCGCCGCCACCTACATCGGCCACAAGACCGGGCCCATGGACGGCACCAGCCCGCGCAACCTGAAGGTGGAGACGCTCGGCGACGTGTTGCGCCGCCTGCAGCCGCGCTCCAAGGTGATCGGCATCTCGGGCAAGGACCGGGGTGCCATCCTGCCGGCCGGCAAGAGCGGCACCGCCTACATGTACATGTCGGCCAGCGGCCGGTTCGCGTCCACCACCTACTACATGCCGCAGCATCCGGCATGGGTGGAGGCGTTCAACGGCGCGCGGCCCGCGGACCGTTTCTTCCGGACCGAATGGAAGCCGCTGCTGCCGGAGGCGGCCTATGCGCGTTCCGTGGCCGACAGCCAGCCCTGGTTCGGGCCGCGCGGCGGCAAGCTGCCGATGATGATGGGAACGGCGGCCGACGACGCGCCCGGGCCCAACTACTACGCGGCCCTGCTGCGCAGTCCGTTCGCCGATGCGCTCACCCTGGACTTCGCGCGCGCCGCCATCGCCGGCGAGCAGCTCGGCGCCGACGACGCGCCGGACATCCTGGCGGTGAGCCTCTCCGGGCACGACTACGTCAACCACCAGTGGAGTGCCGAGTCGCGGCTGTCGCACGACCACCTGCTGCACCTCGACCGCATGCTGGAGGCCTTCTTCGCGCATCTCGACCGCACGATCGGCCGCGACGACTACCTCGCGGTGCTGACCGCCGACCACGGCTTCATGCCCGCGCCGGAAGTGAGCCAGGCGCGCGGCCTCGCGGCCGGGCGCGTCTCGGGCGGCCAGCTGCTCGGGGCCGTGAACGCGGCCCTGGAGCAGCGCTTCGGCGTGCCCCGGCTCGCCGGCACGATGTCGGCCTCCGCGCTGGTGCTGGACCGCAGGCTGATGGCCGCGCGCGCGCTCGATCCGGAGGTGGTGGCCCGCGCCGCGCGCGACGCGATCGTCGCGCAGCCGCAGGTCGCCGTCGCCTATACCCGCGGCGAGCTGGAGAGCGGCAGCCGCGCCGGCGCCCCGCTGTT
>DASWUI010000079.1:0-3662 GCA_036401715.1 Ramlibacter sp.
ACGTGCTGCGCCACCTCGTCGCCGTCGCGCGCGACCAGCACTTCCTTGCCCGGGTCGAAGAAGGTGTCCAGCCCTTCCCACGCATCCGTGATCAGGCAGGCGGCGGCACCGGCGGCCTCGAACACGCGGGTGGCCGGCGAGAAGCCATAGCGGGCCATGCTCTCGCGGCTGACGTTGAGCACCGCGCGCGGCGTGCAGTTGAAGGCGTTGTGGTCGGCGGTGTAGACGTGGCCGAGGTACTGCACGTTCCCGGGCATCGCCTTGTCGCCCCAGCCGCTGCCGCCCAGCAGCATCCTGCGCCCGGGCAGCTGCGCCGCGGCGCGCAGGAAGAACTCCTCGACCCGCGCTTCCCGGTCCGGCAGCCGGTTGCCCAGGAAGGCCAGGTCGCATTCGAAGCGCGGCTCCGGCGGCACCGGGTGGTGCGTGCTGGGGTCCAGCGCGTTGTAGATCGGCACGCAGTCGCGCGCCCCCAGCCCCTGGTACGCCTGGCGCACCGGCTCCCCGCCGCCGTAGGTGAGCACGATGTCGTAGCGCGGGATCAGCGGGCGGAAGGGATCGGCCGCATCGCCGTGCACGCGGTCCAGCGTGGCCGGCGCATCGACGTCCCAGAACGCCACCAGCGTTCCGGGCGCCTGCAGGTCCAGCACCGCGCGTTCCAGCAGTTCGTCGTGCACGCCGACGCCGCTGGCCTTCACGACGAGGTCCGCGCCGCGAGCCTGTTCCACCGTGCGCAGGACTTCGTCCTGCGACTGGGCGGAGTACACGACCACCTTGGCCCAGGGCGGGTCGGCCATGTCGCGGTGCTTCTGGCGGTCGAAGGCGTCCGGCTCGTAGAAGGTGACTTCGTGGCCGCGCTCGTGCATGGCGCGCACGATGCCGCGGTAATAGGTGGCGGCGCCGTTCCAGTAGGCCGACACCAGGCTGGACGCGAAAAACGCGATCTTCATTCTCGTGAACTCCCTGTTGGTCTTGCCGCCTGCGCGGCTATGCACGGACGGTTGCGGGCCGCGCCTGCGGCGGCGCCAGCTCGGCGTAGATCGCCAGCAGCTCGTCGACGCGGTGGGCGCAGGTGTGGCGGGCCAGGATGGTGCGGCGCCCCTGCTCGGCGAGCCCGCGCGCGAGCTGCGGGTCGTTCAGCACCGCGCGCAGCTGCTCGCGCATCTCCCGCCCGTCGCGCGCCACCAGGAAATCCGCGCCCGGCTCGAACAGGCCTTCGCAGTCGTCCCAGGGCGCGGACACCAGCGGGATGCCGCAGGCCAGCGCCTCGAACACGCGGATGGTGGGGATGCCGGGCAGCGCCCGCACGTAGGGCCGGCGCGGTACGTGGACGGTCACGCCGTATCGGGCGAACACCCTGGGCGCCTCGTAGTTGGGCAGCCAGTTGCCGTAGGCGATGCCCGCCTCGCGGAGCGCCTGCAGCGCCTCGCGCGGATAACGCACGCCGTGGATGCGCGCCTCCAGGCCCAGGCTCTTCACCGGCTCCAGCAGGAACTCGTGCAGTTCCGCCGTGCGCTCGTCGTCGCCCCAGTTCCCGATCCACACCAGGTCGCCCTCGCGCTCCATGCCCGGGACCGGGTGGAACACGCGGTGGTCGGCCGCCTCGTGCCAGGTCCAGGCGCGCTCGCACCAGCCGTTGCTGCGGTACAGGTCGCGGATGGCGCTGCCGAAGGCGAGCACGCCGTCGTAGTGCGCCAGGTCGTAGGACGCCATGCTGGCCGGATCCGTGACGGCGCGGTGGTGCGTGTCGTGGAACAGCAGGCGGTAGTGCGGGTTCTCCTTGCGGTGCAGACCGATGCGCCGCACCAGCGCGTGTTCGCTCCATTCGTGCACCAGCACCAGGTCGGCGTCCGCCAGCACGGCATCGAGGTCCAGCGTGTCCAGCTCGTAGGCGGTGCTGCGCAGCTGCGGGTACGCGCGGGCGAAACCCTGCAGCGGCCCGGTGCCGTGCTCGGCGACCAGGTTGGCCACGCTCCAGGCGTTCGCCGGCTCGTACACGCCGACTTCGTGGCCGCGCGCCAGCAGGTCGGTGCAGACGCCGCGCAGGAAGTGCGCGTTGCCGTGATTCCAGTCGGAGACCAGCGAGTGGCAGAAGATGGTCACGCGCATGCCGGCTCCTCCGCGCGGGCGGCGAAGCGCGGCACCAGCGCCGCATACGCGCGCAGGGTGCCTTCGCAGGTGCGCTGGGGCGTGAACGAGCGGGCGCGCACGCTTGCCGCCTGCGCGAAGCGCGCGCGCATCTCCGCGTCCTCGATGAGCCGCAGCAGGGCGCGGCGCAAGGCGTCGTGGTCCGGGGGCGGCACGTAGACGGCGGCCTCGCCCCACACCTCGCGCAGGCTGGGAATGTCGCCCAGCACCAAGGCGCAGCCGGAGAGCGCCGCTTCCAGCACCGACAGGCCGAAGGGCTCGTAGCGCGCGGGCAGCGCATAGATGGAGGCGCTGCCGAACTCGCGCGCCAGCGCATGCCGCGGCAGTTCGCCCAGCGACACGACTGCCCTGGGCCGCACGCTGCCGCCGTCCGGGTGCGTCACGGAGCCGGCCACCTTCACCGGCCAGGGCAACTGCGGCGCGACCTTCTCCAGCGCGGCGAGGTTCTTGGCGGCGTCCCAGAAGCGGCCGGCGGCCAGCACGACCGGCTGCTTGCGCGCGGGTTGGAAGTCCGAGGCGCGCGCGCCGTTCGGGATCACGATGCCGGCCTTGTCGCAAGCGTAGTTCTCGCGCAGCGACGACAGCATGGCCTGCGTCGGCGCCGCCACCTGCCCGGCACCGGCCAGTCCCTCGCGCACCTTCACGCGATAGGTGTCCCATTCGCCGGGGGCCGCCTGCCCGTGCACGGCGCGCCACCAGGACAGCACGCAGGAATGCGCCACCAGCAGCGTGGACGCACGGAAGGGCAGCGCGCCGAAGGCGAACTGGTTCAGGTGCACCACGTCGGGCTCGAAGTCGCGCTCCAGCTGCAGCAGCCATTGCCCGGCCGCGGCGACCTCGTCCCAGCAGTCCTGCATCCACTCCAGCTTGTAGCGGCTCTCGAACAGGAAGATGCCGGGGCTGGAGGCGAGCGCCTGCCGCTGGTGGGGGGACAGGGGAGCGCCCATGGTCGCGAGCGCAACCTGCACGCCCCAGGCGTCCAGCTCACAGGCGAGTTCGAGCGCATAGCTCCAGACACCGCCGACGGTGTCCGCGGTCATGAGCACGCGGGGTGCGCGTTCAGCGGCCATAGATCCGGTCCAGGGCCGAGGCGACCTGCACGATGGTTTCGATCGACCTGTCGTAGCGCGCGCCGGCGGCGAGGCGCCTGGCCCAGTCCACGATGGCCTTGCCGCCCCACGCGTCCGGCGGGTCCGCCAGCGGCGTGCGCTGCGTGCCATGGAAGCGGGCGGCGGCGAAGTCGTAGAAGGAGCCGTTGACGTTCTGCATCGCCGCGCCGCCCTTGCTGCCGTGGAAATGCGCCTCGATGACGGCGTCCCGGCCGGTGGAGCTGTTCCAGGAGCAGGCGATGCGCACCACGGCGCCGGTGGCGAGTTCCAGCTGCGCCACGGCGTAGTCCTCCACGGTGCTGCTGCCGGCCTCCAGCGGCTGGCCGTTGGCGTAGAGCCGGCTGGTCACGCGCTCCACTTCGGGGAAGCCGAGCGTCCACAGCGCGAGATCCACCAGGTGGATGCCGA
>DASWUI010000080.1:0-4799 GCA_036401715.1 Ramlibacter sp.
AGCCCGAGGTGCAGCGCCTGCAGGGCGAGGGCGCGACGCTGTCGGCGCTGGTGGAGCGCGTGACCGAGGGGCTGGCCCTGCGCGCGCTGATGGGCTTCGCCGACGAGCCGAAGGCGGGTGCCGCCGAGGCGCTGGAGCGCCTGCGCCGCCGCGGCCTGCGGCTGGTGATGATCTCCGGCGACAACCGCACGGCGGCGCACGTGATGGCGCGCCGGCTGGGCGTGCGGCCGGAGGAAGTGCTGGCCGAGGTGCTGCCGGGCGAGAAATCCGAGCGCGTCGCGGCCCTGCGCGAAGGCGGCAAGGTGGTGGCCATGGTGGGCGACGGCGTCAACGACGCGCCCGCGCTGGCCGCCGCCGACGTCGGCATCGCCATGGGAACGGGCACCGACGTGGCGATGCACGCGGCGGGCGTGACCCTCATGCGCGGCGACGTGGGGCTGGTGGCGGGCGCGCTGGAGATCTCGCACCGCACGGTGATGAAGATCCGGCAGAACCTGTTCTGGGCGTTCGCGTACAACGTGGCCGGCATTCCGCTGGCGGCGCTGGGCTACCTGAGCCCGGTGGTGGCCGGCGCGGCCATGGCACTGTCGAGCGTAAGCGTCCTGACTAACGCGCTACTGCTGAAACGCTGGCGGCTTCAGACGCGTTGACGTGGATCAACGAGGGCGGGGCCGCCGGGTGACAAGCTCGCAGCAGGAGACTAGCCCCATGACGAGACCTGCCCTGCAAGTGATCCGCGACGAGCATTCCGCGGTATCCGCCGTGCTGCGTTCCCTGCTGCAGATGATGGAACGCGACCCCGACGAGCAACCGGAGCGCTTCTTCGACGTGCTGCGCGCCATGCTGTTCTACATCGACGAATTCCCCGAGCGCCGCCACCACCCGAAGGAGTCGGACCTGCTGTTCCCGAAGATCGCGCGGGTGGCGCCGGAGCTGATGGAGGTGATCCAGCGGCTGGAGGACGACCACGTGTCCGGCGAGAGCCGCGTGCGGGAGCTGCAGCACCTGCTGCTGGCCTGGGAGCTGCTGGGCGACGGCCGCCGCGCGGCCTTCCAGGAAGCGGCGCGCCGCTACGTGGAGTTCTACCTGACGCACATGCGCACGGAGGAGACCGAGCTGCTGCCGGTGGCGGTGAAGCATTTCAGCGAAAGCGACTGGGCACAGCTCAACGCCGCCTTCGCCACGCACACCGACGACCCGCTGGCCGGCGGCGACCGCGACCCGGTCTACGACCGCCTGTTCACGCGCATCGTGATGCGCACGCCCGCGCCGATCGGGGTGGGGCCGGAGTACGGTTGAAGGGCGTGTGACCGTGCGTCACCCGGTCGCGGGATGTCATTGCGGGCTCGACCCGTAATCCATGCCGGCACACCGCCACGCCGCGACGGATCCCGGGTCGAGCCCGGGATGACATGGTCGCTCGGCCGGCCTTGCGGCCGTGGACCCCGCCGGTGGTCCTTCATGCCTGCGCATGACTTCCACCGCCGTGCCCGCAAGTCGTGGTGCGCCGCGCGCACCGCGACACACGTTGCCTCACCCCGCGGTCATCGCCGGGTAATCGGTATACCCCTTGGCGCCGCCCCCGTACAGCGTCGCCTTCTCCACCGCATTCAGCGGCGCATCCGCGCGCAAGCGCTCCACCAGGTCCGGGTTGGCGATGTACGGCCGGCCGAAGGCCACCAGGTCCGCGCCCTGCGCGAGCGCCCGTTCGGCCAGCGCCTTGTCGTAGCCGTTGTTCACCATCCAGGCACCCTTGGCGCCTGCCTGCCGCCAGGCGCGCCGCATCGCCTCGTAATCGAAGGGCCGGCCTTCCACCTCGCGCGGCCCGCTGGTGGCGCCCTCGATCAGGTGCAGGTAGGCGATGCCCAGCGGCCCCAGCTGCTTGACGACGTAGTCGAACAGCGGCTGCGGATCCTCGTCGGCGATGTCGTTGGCCGGCGTGACCGGTGACAGCCGCAGCCCGACGCGATCGCGGCCGACCTCCTCGCACACCTCGCGCATCACTTCCAGCAGGAAGCGCGCGCGGTTCTCGATGGAGCCGCCGTAGTCGTCGCGCCGCTGGTTGGCGCCGGTCTTGAGGAACTGGTCGACCAGGTAGCCGTTGGCGCCGTGCACCTCGACGCCGTCGAAGCCGGCCAGGATGGCGTTGCGCGCGGCATGGCGGAAGTCGCGCACGATGCCCGGGATCTCCTCGGCGTCCAGCGCGCGCGGCTCCGAGGTCGGCACGAAGCTGCCGGCGCCGTCCTTGATCAGGTAGGTCTTGGTCCTGGCGGTGAGGGCCGAAGGCGCAACCGGCTTCTGGTGCTCCGGCTGCAGCTCCACGTGCGAGACGCGGCCCACGTGCCAGAGCTGGCAGTAGACGCGGCCGCCGCGCGCGTGCACCGCGGCCGTCACGCGCTTCCAGGCATCGAGCTGCTCGGTGCCGTACAGGCCCGGCACGTCGGCGTAGCCCTGGCCCTGGTGGGTGATGGCGGTGGCCTCGCTGATGATCAGGCCGGCGGAAGCGCGCTGGGCGTAGTACTCCGCCATCAGCTCCGTGGGGATGGCGCCCGGCGCGCGGTTGCGCGTGAGCGGCGCCATGACGATGCGGTTGGGCAGGTGCAGGTGGCCGAGGGGGACGGGGTCGAAGAGGGTTTTCATGATTCCGGGCGCTTGAATGTCATTGCGGGCTCGACCCGCAATCCCTGGTGGAGTGCGGGTGCGCCACCATGGATCCCGGGGCGAGCCCGGGATGACATGGTCTGCGGGAGCGGTGCGCTACTTCAGCAGTCCTTCGGCCTTCAGCGCCTCCTGCACCGCCGGCCGCGCTTCCACCCGCGCGTGGTGCGCCATGAGGTTCGGGTACGCCGAGGTATCGATCGCCATCGGCTTGGTCCAGCGCGTGACGGTGTACAGGTAGGCGTCGGCCACCGAGAAGTGCTCGCCCATCAGGTAGTCCCTGCCGGCGAGTTCGCCGTTGACGAAGGCGAAGCGGTTGGCCAGGCGCTCGCGGTAGATCTTCTTCGCCTCGTCGGGCATCGCCGGCATGAACAGCGGCGAGAAGCTCTTGTGGATCTCGGTGCCGATGAAGGTCAGCCACTCCTGCAGGCGATAGCGGGGCAGGGTGCCGTTGGCCGGCGCCAGGTTCTTGTGCGGCGCCTGGTCGGCGATGTACTGCACGATCGCCGGGCCCTCGCGCAGCCGGGTGCCGTCGTCGAGCTCCAGCAGCGGCACGTAGCCCAGGGGATTGATGCTGTAGTAGTCCGTGCCGTCGGGCAGCTTGTGCGTCCTGGTGGGCGCCATGACGGGCTCGAAGGCCAGGGCCGCTTCGCGCAGCACGATGTGCGGCGACAGCGAGCAGGCGCCGGGGGAGTAGTACAGCTTCATCTTGTTTCTTCCTTGGTGTTGCGCCGCGGGGACGGAGAGCGGAGAAATCGATCCTAGCCAAGTCGCGGGACTTCTGCACGCTTGGGAGTCCAGCTCGGCTTGGACACAATGGACCCATGGCAAAGTTATTGAAGTGGGTGGCGATCACGGTGGCGGGCTTCGCGCTGCTGCTGGTCGGGGTGGCGGTGGCACTGCAGCAGTGGCTGCGCACGGACGATTTCCGGCAGAGGGTGGAGCGCGAGGGCAGCGCCGTGCTGGGCGTGCCGCTGAAACTCGGGCGGCTCTCGGTGGACCTGTGGCCGCTGCCGGCGGTGGCCGCGGACGACGTACTGCTGCAGACGCGGCCGGCGCTGACGGTGGGACGGCTGGAAGCGCGCCCGGTGTGGGCCGGGCTGCTGGCCGGCCGGCTGGAGATCTCCACCCTGATCGTGCGCAAGGCGGTGCTGCCGCAGGCCGGCATTGCCTCCCTGGGCGCGGCCATGCAGAAGAAGGAGAAGGCGTCGGGCCGCGCCGCCCCGAAGAAGTCGACGGAGCCCGGCACGCCCGTGGTGCTGCCCCAGCGCGCGATCTTCGACGAGATCAGCTGGATCGACGAGAAGGGCCAGCGCATGACCGTGAACGCCGAGGCGGACTTCAGCACCGCGGGCATGCTCGAGAACGCCAGGTTCAAGGTGGTGCAGGGGCGCCTGGCCGGGACCGAGGGCAACATCCGCCGGGAAGCGGACCAGTGGCCGGTGCGTATCGACATCGGCGGCGGCCGCATCGCGGGCAAGCTGCAGCTGCGCCCCGGCAAGGGCGGCGGCACGCAGGTGCTCTCGGGACAGCTGAACACCGAAAACGTGGAAGTGTCGGCGTTGACCGCCCCCAGCAAGCCGCTGACCGGCAAGCTGCAGGCGCAGACCTCGCTGCGCTCCGAGTTCCGCGAACCGGGGCAGCTGGTGGACGTGCTGACCACGCAGACGCGCTTCACGGTGCGCGACGCGGTGGTGCAGGGCATCGACCTGCACCAGGCGGTCCAGTCGGTCGGCATGAGCCGCGGGGGCTCCACGCAGCTGGACACGCTCACGGGGCAGGTCAGCACCCAGGGCAAGGCCGTGCAGTTGACCGACCTGGTGGCGAGCTCCGGCAAGCTGTCCGCCACCGGCAACGTGTCCATCTCGCCGGCCAAGGCGCTGAGCGGCCGGGTCAACGTGGACCTGTCCCACAAGAGCGGCGCCGTGGGCGTGCCGCTGGCGGTGAGCGGGACGGTCGACGAACCCAGCGTCATGCTCACGCGCGGGGCCATGGTCGGTGCCGCCATCGGCACGCTGATCGCGCCGGGCGCCGGAACCGCCGCGGGCGTGACCGCGGGCGACAAGATCGGCGAGAGCCTCAAGGGCCTGTTCGGCGGCGGCAGCAAGTAAGGCCGGGCCGGGAGCGGCGTCCTACAGCCG
>DASWUI010000081.1:0-4520 GCA_036401715.1 Ramlibacter sp.
GTGAAGTCGCTGGAGGAAGCCATGGGGACCACGCTGGTGCGCCGTGCCGGCCGCACCGTGAAGGCGACCGAAGCGGGCCTGCGCATCCTCACCCACGCGCGCAGCCTGCTGCGCGACGTGCGCAACCTGCAGGCGCTGGCCAACGACGACGCGCCCCTGGGCGAATGGCGCCTGGGCGTCTCGGCCTCCGCGCTCACGGGCCTGCTGCCGCCGCTGCTGCGCGGCCTGTACGACAAGCACCCCAAGCTGGCCGTCTACATGGAGCCGGGCAACTCCGGCACGCTCTACCAGCGCGTCACCGGCGGCATGCTCGATGCGGCCGTGATCGTGGAGCCGCAGTTCACGCTGCCCAAGTCCTGCGGCTGGCAGCTGCTGGCCGAGGAGCCCCTGTGCGTGCTCGCCCCCGCGGCGCTGGCCGGGCGCGACCCGCTGGACCTGCTGGCGAGCGAACCCTTCATCCGCTACGACCGCACGATGTGGGGCGGGCGCATGGCCGACGCCTACCTGCGCGAGCACCAGATCCAGCCGCAGGAACGCATCGAGATCGACGCGCTCAACGCGATCGCGGTGTTCGTGGACCAGGGCCTGGGGGTCGCGCTGGTGCCGGACTGGACGCCGCCCTGGCCCGAGGGCCTGCAGGTCGCGCGCATCCCGCTGCCGGCGCCGGCGCCCGTGCGGCGCATGGGGCTCGTGTGGACGGAAGGCCCGAAAGCGGCGCTCGCCCGCGCCCTGCTCGCGGAGGCAGCCCACCGTCCGGTCGCGCCCGCGCGGGCCTAGGAAATTCCCTCGGCAATACCCCTTCACCAAAAACATTCAGCGGGGACACGCGGGCACGCGCAGGCTCGTCGCGACATCTAAGGCTTCACCGCAGCATCGTGCTGTGCAAGGGAGCCCCCATGCTGAAACTTCGACCATCCCTCCCGTTCCGCGCCTCGCTCGCCGCGATGCTCGGCATTGCAGCTGCCGCCCTGGCCAGTTGCGGCGGCGGCGGCGGCGGTGACGGAAGCATCCGCGAGGCCGCGCTGGAGGCGGCCGGCAAGGAAATCTTCCGCCACGACACCTTCGGCGACGAGATCTTCTGGACCGACACGCTGCGCATGCACGAGGTGATCGAGACGGCCGTGACGCCGCGCGTGGCGCTCACCGCCGGGCTCAAGGTGGACGCGGATGCGCTGCCGCAATCCATCAAGGACGGCATCGGCAACGGCACCGTGGACCTCGACAGCCCGGCGACCACGGTCGCCCTCATCAAGCTCGATGCGGTCGTCGGCCTGCGCGGGCAGGTCGAGAGCGTGAACGGCGTCGACCGGCTCACGCGCGTCGGCGTCACCTGCGCACTGTGCCATTCCACCGTGGACAACAGCTTCTCCAGCGGCATCGGCAAGCGGCTGGACGGCTGGGCCAACCGGGACCTCGACCCCGGACTGATCATCTCGCTGTCGCCGGCGCTGACACCCACGCAGAAGGCGATCTACGCCTCCTGGGGCAAGGGCATGTACGACGCCCGCTTCAACATCGACGGCCTCAGCAAGCCCTCCGTGATCCCGCCCGCCTTCGGCCTGGAGGGCGTGCACAAGGTCACGTTCACCGGCGACGGCGACGAGATCGCCTACTGGAACCGCTACGTCGCGGTGACGCAGATGGGCGGCCAGGGGAGCTTCAGCGAGCCGCGCCTGGGCATCAGCATCACCAACGGCACCCAGGACCTGGTCTCCTCCAAGCTGCCGGCCCTGCAGGCCTACCAGCTCTCGCTGGCCGCGCCGGCGCCGCCGGCCGGCTCCTTCGACGCGACCGCCGCCGCGCGCGGCAGGCTGCTGTTCGAGGGCAAGGCGCGTTGCGCGAGCTGCCACACGGGCAGCACGTTCACCGACGCCAACGTGACGCTGCATCCGAAGGCCGACTCCATGGCGGAGCCCGAGGTGCCGAGCCACGCGGACCGCTCCGCCACCAGGCAGTACCGCACCACGCCCCTGCGCGGCCTTTGGCAGCACCCGCCCTACTTCCACGACGGCTCGGCGTCCACGGCGGAAGCGGTGGTCACGACCTACAACACGAAGCTGGTCCTCGGCCTCACGCCGCAGGAGATCGCCGACGTGGCGCAGTACCTGAAGTCGCTGTAGGCCAAGCAGTCCTCCCTCGCCGCGGCCCGTTCCATGTCCTTGCGGGCCCGACCCGCAATCCGGGACGGCGCCGCGGCCGCGCGCTGCACGGATCCCGGGTCGAGCCCGGGATGACATGCAAGGGGCGGCGCCCATCGCCTGCGCGACACCCTGCGGGAAAACACCATGCGCCGGGGCCGCTTTGCGTGGAAGCATGCAGACCTCTTTGGCAAGGCCGAGGTCCACGGATGCATGTGCTCCAGGAACAGCGCGCGGTCGAGGTCCACGGGGCGGGCGCCCCGCTGCTGTCCGTGCGCGACCTGTGCGTGCGCTTCCGCGGCATCACCGCCCTGGACGGCGTGTCCTTCGACGTACGGCGCGGCCAGATCGCCGGCCTGATCGGCCCCAATGGGGCCGGCAAGACGACCCTCTTCAACTGCCTGTCGCGCCTGTACGGCTATTCGGAAGGGCGCATCACCTTCGACGGCCAGCCCCTGGAAGACGTGCCGCGGCACAAGGTTGCCGGCCTGGGCATAGGCCGCACCTTCCAGAACCTCGCGCTGTTTGCCAGCATGACCGTGCTGGACAACATCAAGGTCGGGCGGCATGCGCGCACGCGCAAGGGTTTCCTCGCCAACGCGCTGCGCCTGCCGGGCGTGGCCGAGGAGGAAGCCGACAGCACGCGCCGCGCCACCGAGCTGGTGCGCTTCCTGGGCCTGGAGCACGTGGCGCAGCAACGGGTGGCGGAGCTGCCTTTCGGCACCCGCAAGCGGGTCGAGCTCGGCCGCGCGCTGGCCAGCGAGCCGGCGCTGCTGCTGCTGGACGAGCCCGCCGCCGGGCTGAACCACGAGGAAGTGGCCGCGCTGGGCGGCGTGATCCAGGCCATCCGCGACCAGTTCCACCTCACGGTGCTGCTGGTGGAGCACCACATGGGCCTGGTGATGAGCGTGTCCGACCACGTCGTCGCGCTGAACTTCGGCCGCAAGATCGCGGAGGGCACGCCCGCGGAGGTCCGCAAGGACCCCGACGTGGTCCAGGCCTACCTGGGGGCCGAAAGCTGATGGCCGCCCCGCTGCTCGAAGTTCGCAACCTGCACGCGGGCTACGGGCCGACGGAGGTCCTGCACGGCCTGAGCTTCAGCATCGAGGAAGGCAGCATCACCGCCCTGCTCGGCGCCAACGGCGCGGGCAAGACGACGACGCTGCGCGCCCTGTGCGGCATGGTGCGCACCAGCGGCGAGGTCCTGTTCGCCGGGCAGCGCATCGACGGCAAGTCCACCGAGGACATCGTGCGCCTGGGCGTGGCGCACGTGCCCGACGGCCGCGGCACCTTCACCGACCTCACCACCGAGGAGAACCTGCGCCTGGGCGCCTACGCGCGCCGCGACAGGGGCGGCCTGGCCGAGGACTACGAGCGCATGTACCGCCTCTTCCCCATCCTCGCGGAGCGGCGCCACCAGCAGGCCGGCACGCTCTCGGGCGGGCAGCAGCAGATGCTGGCGGTGGCGCGCGCGCTGATGCTGCGCCCCCGCCTGCTGCTGCTGGACGAGCCGTCGTTCGGCCTCGCGCCCCTGGTCGTGAGGGAGATCTTCGCAGTGATGCGCGATATCAACCGCACCCAGAAGGTCACCATCCTGCTCGTCGAGCAGAACGCCGCGATGGCGCTCAAGCTCGCCGACCAGGCGCACCTGATCGAGACCGGCAGCATCCTCATGTCCGGCAGCGGCAAGGACATGATGAACGACGACGCGGTGCGCCGCGCCTACCTCGGTTACTGAAGGAGACGCATGGACGCCTTCCTCCACCAGGTCTTCGCGGGCCTCGCCACCGGCGGCATCTATGCCAGCCTGGCGCTGGCGCTCGTGATGATCCACAACGCCACCCGGCTGGTGAACTTCGCGCAGGGCGAGATGGCGATGTTCGCCACCTACCTGTGCTGGACGATGATCCAGGCCGGCTGGCCCTACTGGGGCGCCTTCGTCGCCACGGTGGTGCTGGCCTTCGTGCTGGGGGCGGCGATCGAGCGCATCCTGATCCGCCCGGTGGAGCGCGCGCCCGTGCTCACCGCGGTGGTGGTGTTCATCGGCCTGCTGCTGATCCTCAACAGCGTGGCCGGCTGGATCTATACCTACACCATCAAGTCCTTCCCCAGCCCCTTCCCGGCCAAGGCGCCGTTCGGCCTCACCATCGTCTCGGCGCACGAACTCGGCGCGATCGGCGTCACGCTGGTGGTCCTGCTGCTCGTGTACCTGTTCTTCCGCTTCACGCCGCTCGGGCTGGCGATGCGCGCGGCCGCGCAGAACCCCGACTCGAGCCGGCTGGTCGGCATCCGCGTGGGCTGGATGCTGGCGCTCGGGTGGGGGCTGGCGGCGGCGATCGGCGCCACCGCCGGAATGATGGTGGCGCCCATCGTGTTCCTCGA
>DASWUI010000082.1:0-8019 GCA_036401715.1 Ramlibacter sp.
CAGGAGGAGCGCGGCGAGCCAGGTCCTCATGGGCGGAAATGGTCGAAACCGCCGAAGCGGCGGGCGACCGGATGGCCCTGCGCATCGAGCAGGCGCAGCCCCGCTTGCGCGTCGACGTGGCCGATGCGGGTGAGCGGCACCTGCGCCCGCGCGGCGGCGGACTCCACGGCGGCGCGGTGGCGCGCGGTGGCGGTGAAGGCCAGCTCGTAGTCGTCGCCGCCCGCGAACACCAGTTCTTCCAGCCGCGCGGGGTCCAGCTGGAAACCCGCGCGCGCGGCCGCCAGCAGGTGCTGCGCGCAGCCCAGGTGGATGGTGGCGCCCGCGCGCGATTGCTGCAGCACGTGCCCGAGGTCCCCCAGCAGGCCGTCGCTGACGTCGATCGCCGCGTTGGCGATGCCGCGCAAGGCGAGGCCCAGCGCCACGCGCGGCTGCGGCCGGTCCATGCGCTCGCGCGCGGCGGCGAACACGTGTTCGGGCAGCGACACGGTGCCGCGGAACGCTTCCAGCGCCAGCCGCGCATCGCCCAGGGTGCCGCTCACCCAGATGTCGTCGCCGGCGCGCGCGCCGGAGCGCAGCAGGGCCTGGCCCGCCGGCACTTCGCCGAACACGGTGATGTTGATGGTCAGCGGCCCGCGCGTCGTGTCGCCGCCCACCAGTTCGCAGTCGTGCGCATCGGCGAGGGCGAACAGGCCGTCGGCGAAACCCGCGAGCCAGGCTTCGTCCACCTGCGGCAGCGCCAGCGACAGCGTGAAGGCCAGCGGCTGCGCGCCGCACGCCGCCAGGTCGCTCAGGTTGACCGCGAGCGCCTTGTGGCCCAGGGAGCGCGGGTCCACGGTGGACAGGAAGTGGCGGCCCTCCACCAGCATGTCGGTGGACACCGCCAGCTGCATGCCCGGTGCGGGCCGCAGCAGCGCGCAGTCGTCGCCCACGCCCAGGGGGTTGCGCCGGGCCGGGCGCGTGAAGTAGCGTGCAATAAGGTCGAATTCGCCCATCAGCCCGCGAGCTTACCCCGTAGCCCCGGCGCCGCGGAATCGCTCGGCCGCCAGCCGCACGGTCTCGGCCAGCAGGCGCTCGCGCGCCTGGGTGTCGCGCAGCCAGCGCGCGTCGTTGATGCCGCGCTCGGCGCTCTCGCGCAGCATGTCGATGGCCGCGGCCGCGCCCAGTCCGCGCGCGTGCGGCTCCACCCGCTCCAGCGTCCGCAGGATGTGTTCGCGCAGGGGCAGGTGGGTGCCGGTCGCCGGCTCCACGTACACCGCCTCCAGGCCGAAGCGGCAGGCCTGGAAGCGGTTGTACGTGTAGACCATGTAGTCGTCCTCCTGCGGCATGAAGGGCTGCTCCGCGAGGAACCAGGCCGCCAGCGACTGCACGAAGCCGGAGAGCGCCGCCGCCCGCCCGATGGTCAGCGGCGTGTCGAACACCCGGATCTCGATGGTCCCGTACTCCGGCTTGGGCCGGATGTCCCAGTAGAAGTCCTTCATGCTCTTCACCACCCCCGTGCGGGTGGTCTTGGCGAAGAACTTGCCGAAGTCGTCCCAGCTGAGGGTGAAGGGGGCCCGGCCGGACATGGGGAAGGCGAACACCGAGTTGAGCCGCGCCGAGTCGAACTGCGTGTCCTGGCCCTGCACGAAAGGCGAGCTGGCCGACAGCGCGATGAAGTGCGGGATGTAGCGCGACATGCGGTGCAGCATCAGCAGCGCGCTGTCCGCGTCGGGGCAGCCGATGTGCACGTGCTGGCCGAAGATGGTGAACTGCTTGGACAGGTAGCCGTACAGCTCCGAAAGCTGGCGAAAGCGCGGGCGGTCGTAGATCCGCTGCTCGTGCCACTGCTGGAAGGGGTGCGTGCCGCCGCCCACGCAGGCGATGTTCAGCTTGTCGGCGCAGCGCACCAGCGCGTCGCGGATCTGCGAGAGCTGCCCCAGCACGTCGTTGCAGGACTGGCAGACCCCGGTGGAGATCTCGATCATGCTGGAGGTCATCTCCGGCACCACGGCGCCGGGCAGCGGGATCTTCTCCATCAGCCGCAGCATCTCGGCGGAATAGGGGGCGAGGTCGTAGTCGTGCGTGTTGACCAGCTGCAGCTCGAGTTCGACGCCGAGCGACAGCGCCTTCGAGTGCTGGAAGGGCTCGAGCAGCGGCGGCTCGGCCGGTGCCGGCGCGCCCGCCGGCAGCACCGGATCGGCCCGCCTATCCACGCGCTTCCCCCGGCGCGAGCGTGCCCGGCCGCGGCTGCCAGGGCTTGACGCTCTCGCCGGCCTGGTAGATCGCGAAGGTGGCGATGATCGCGCCGAGGATCTCCATCATCAGGATGGCGGGCAGGGCGATGCTCGCGATGCGCGGCCCGAGCGACATCGAGGAGCTGACGAACTGCGACACCAGCAGCAGCGCGATCGAGGACATCGGCGACATGGCGCACCCGGTCCAGATCGCCTGCCGCCAGCTCGTGCCGCTGCCCCAGTTGGCGAGCGACACGCCCAGGACCTTGCAGGCCGCGCGGGTGAACACGAGGGCCGCGACGAGCCCCGCCACCGCGGGATTCCAGTCGGCCTTGGACGCCACCACGGACACGAGCACGAACATGAGCATGGTCAGCAGCGATGCGGCCGTCCCCAGCTGCCGGGTCCAGGCCCACGGCCGCGGGTGCAGCTGCTTGAGCAGCAGGCCGCCGATCAGCGCCGCCAGGGGCGCGGAGCCGCCGAAATGCGCGGCCAGCGCGGTGCCGGCGGCGATCATGGTGATCAGCAGGATCGAGGTGTTCTCGCTCGCGGGGCTCATGAAGCGCAGCGCCATGCGCAGCGCCAGCGCCAGCAGTCCGCCGACCACGAAGGACACACCCAGGACCACGGCGACCGGATAGAGCGTCGCCAGCAGGTTGGTCTCCTCGCGGTGCAGGGTGCCGGCGCGCGCGCTCACGAGGGTCAGCGCGTAGAAGGTGCTCAGCGTGGAAAGCACCAGGGCGCGTTCGGTCACCGGGCCGGCCGCCCGCGTGTCGATCACGACGCGGCTCAGCACGGCCGGCGAAGCGGCCATCGCGATCAGCGCCAGCCCCTCGGCCACGCTCGCCCGCACGTCCAGCCAGCGCAGCACGTAGTACACGGCCACCGCCGTCAGCACCGACTCCAGCACGCTTTGCAGCAGCACCATGGGGTTGTGGCGGAACCAGCGCAGGGCGATGCGCCCGCCCGACTCGAACAGCACGACCGCGACGCCCAGCTCCAGCAGGAACAGCGCCACGCCCTGCAGCGGCCAGGCGGCGCCGGAGAACCCGGCCAGGCCGGCGACCGTGCCGACCAGCGAATAGCCCACCACCTTGGGCAGGCCGCTGTAGCGTTGCAGGAGGTGCCCGGCCGCCGCGGCCAGCGCGAGCAGCAGGGACCATTGCACGGTGGGCAGGCCGGCCGAGGGCCTGAGCCACTCGGCCCAGATGGCCATCACTTCATCCATTGCGCTGCTCCGGGCGCGTCAGTGCAGCACGCGGCGCGTGCCGTCGTCCAGGGCGAAGGCGGGGATCTGCACCTCGAAGCGCTCGCCGTCCTCCGCCACGCAGAAATAGCTGCCCTGCATGCTGCCGCTGGAAGTGCGCAGGCGGCAGCCGCTGGTGTATTCGAAGGACTCGCCGGGCTTGAGCAGCGGCTGCTGCCCCACCACGCCCAGGCCCTTGACCTCCTCGGTCTCGCCGAGTTCGTTGGTGATGATCCAGTGCCGCGAGACGAGCTGGGCCGGCACGTCGCCGGTGTTGCGGATGGTGATGGTGTAGGCGAAGGTCCAGAGTCCCTGCGACGGCGCGGATTGCTCCGGCAGGTACTGGGGCTGGACTTGCACCTCGAAGGCGTAGCGCGGCATGGGGCGAATGCTAACCCCTGCCGGCGCGTTTGCGACAATGCGCCCATGAGCAAGCGCACCTACCGCATCGCCCCCTCCATCCTGTCCGCCGATTTCGCCCGGCTGGGCGAGGAGGTCCGCAACGTCATCGCCGCCGGCGCCGACTGGATCCACTTCGACGTGATGGACAACCACTACGTCCCCAACCTGACCTTCGGTCCGATGGTCTGCTCGGCCCTGAAGCCGCACGCCAGGAAGCCGGACGGAACGCCGGTGCCGATCGACGTGCACCTGATGGTGCAGCCCGTGGATGCGCTGGCGCAGGCGTTCGCCGAGGCCGGCGCCGACTACATCAGCTTCCATCCGGACGCGTCGACCCACGTGCACCGCAGCGTGCAGGCGATCAAGGCGGCGGGATGCAAGGCCGGGCTCACCTTCAATCCGGCCGCGCCGCTGGACGTGCTGGACTGGGTGATCGACGACATCGACCTGGTGCTGATCATGAGCGTGAACCCCGGCTTCGGCGGGCAGGGCTTCATCGATTCGGCACTGCGCAAGATCGAGCAGGCCCGCCGCCGCATCGACGCCAGCGGCCGCGACATCCGGCTCGAGGTGGACGGCGGGGTGAAAACGGACAACATCGCGCGCGTCGCCGCTGCCGGGGCCGACACCTTCGTGGCGGGCAGCGCGATCTTCGGCAAGCCGGACTACAAGGCGGTGATCGACAGCATGCGCACGCAGCTGCGCGGGTAGGGCGCTAGCCCCCGCGCTGGTTGCGGTTCGGCTTCTCCACCGGGGCCGGCTCGCTGGCCTGCCGCACCTGGTGGTAGGTCGCATCCAGCTCCTGCGCCTTGCTGGTGTCCTGCTGCCCTTCCATCACGTCGTCGTGCGCGATCTCGCCCATGCGGCGCGTGCTGGAGGCATCCGGCGCCTGGCTGTCCGCCGACTCGTCGCGTTCGTGCGGCGTGCGCGCCTTGGGCACCTGGTTCTCCCCCTGCGCCGTGACGGTGTTGCCTTCCGACGGCCTGGGCACGTCGTCGTGGCGCTCTTCTTCCATGCGTCTGCTCATCGCGTTCTCCCGAGGCAGCCATGGTGCGCCGGGCGGCGGCGCGCAACAGTAGGACGTCGCCGCGCCAGCCAGCCGGATGCCCATGGCGCTGTGGGAAAGCTCCTACGGGGGGTGACGGTCTCGCCCCACAAACTCGCCCGCTGAAGGGCTACGGCCCGCCCCGCTGAGGCTTGCTCCAATGCGGGACCGCAACGATGCGGAAGGGAGCAGTGGATGGAGATCGCACCTGAGATTCCGGTGTGGCTGACGTGGATCGCCGCCGGGGCGGTGGGCGTGCTGGCCGTGGCCGCCCTGGCCCGCACCCTCGAAGCCGTGTTCGACCTGGACCCGAGCTGAACCCCTGCCGCCGTGCCATGGCGCCGCCGGCGCCGGTTTTCCCGTTTCCCGACCGGCTACAAGAACACAGGAGTGATCCATGGCCTCTTCCCGCACGGAGGGCTCACGCAAGGCCAAGGCGGGCGACGCCGTCGCCGCCCGCCAGAAGCAGCTCGAAGCCTTCACGCAGGGGCCCGAAAACCTGCTCACCACCAACCAGGGGGTGGTGCTGCCCGACAACCACAACTCGCTCAAGGCGGGGCTGCGCGGCCCCAGCCTGCTGCAGGACTTCGTCCTGCGCGAGAAGCTCACGCACTTCGACCACGAGCGCATCCCGGAGCGCGTCGTCTACGCGCGCGGCGCCGCCGCCCACGGGTACTTCGAGCTGACGCGGCCGCTGGTGGAGTACACCAAGGCGGATTTCCTGCAGGAGGTGGGCGGCCGCACGCCGGTGTTCGTGCGCTTCTCGAACTTCATCGGTTCGCACGGCTCGGCCGACACCGTGCGCGACGTGCGCGGCTTCTCGGTCAAGTTCTATACCCGCGAGGGCAACTACGACCTGGTCGGCAGCAACATGCCGGTGTTCTTCGTGCAGGACGCCATGAAGCTGCCGGACCTGGTGCATGCAATGAAGCCCGAGCCGCACCACGGCATGCCGCAGGCCTCCAGCGCGCACGACACCTTCTGGGATTTCATGTCGCTGATGCCCGAGAGCTCGCACATGCTGATGTGGCTGATGTCGGACCGGGCGCTGCCGCGCAGCTACCGGATGATGGAAGGCTTCGGCGTGCACACCTTCCGGCTGGTCAATGCCCGCGGCGCCTCGCATTTCGTCAAGTTCCACTGGCGGCCCAAGCTGGGCAAGCATGCCCTGGCCTGGGACGAAGCCCAGAAGATCGCCGGCAAGGATCCCGATTACCACCGCCGCGACCTGTGGGAAGCGATCGAGCGCAATGAATTCCCCGAGTGGGAGCTGGGCCTGCAGATCGTGGACGAGGAGCGCGCGCAGAAGCTCGGCTTCGACCTGCTCGATGCGACCAAGCTGCTGCCGGAGGAACTGGTGCCGATCACGCCCTGCGGCCGGCTGGTGCTGAACCGCAACCCGGAGAACTTCTTCGCCGAATGCGAACAGGTCGCCTTCCACCCCGGCAACGTGGTGCCGGGCATCGATTTCAGCAACGACCCGCTGCTGCAGGGGCGGCTGTTCTCGTACACGGATGCGCAGCTCGCGCGGCTGGGGGGGCCCAACCACCACGAACTGCCGATCAACCGCGGCGCCTGTCCCGTGCACAACTTCCAGCGCGACGGGCGGCATCGCGCCGGCATCGCCCGCGGGCGCGTGTCGTACGAGCCGAACACGCTGGCCAACGGTTCCGAATTCCGGGTGGACGGCGGCGAGCAGGGCTTCCAGACCTTCGAGGAGGAACTGGAGTCGCCCAAGATCCGGCGGCGCAGCCCCAGCTTCGACGACCACTTCGGCCAGGCGACGCTTTTCTGGAACAGCCAGAGCACCTGCGAGAAGGAGCACATCATCGCCGCCTTCCAGTACGAGCTGTCGAAGGTGGAGACGCCCGCCATCCGGCAGCGCATCGTCGACAACCTGGCGCACGTGGACGCGCGGCTCGCGCGCAAGGTCGCCGAGCCCCTGGGCATCGGGCCGCCGGACGCGCGTTCGGCGGCGGGGCAGGCCGGCTTTCGCGAGCCGCGCGGCAAGGCGGCGCTGGAGAGCGCGCCTTCGCTGAGCATGGAGCCGGCGGGCAACACGATCCAGACGCGCAAGGTGGCCATCGTGATGGGGCCCGGCGTGGAGCTCGGCGCCTTCAAGGTCATCCAGCAGGCGCTGCTGGACGCCGGCGCCAGCACCAGGGTGGTTGCCGCGCACCTGGGCGTCGTGACCTCGTCCTCCGGCCAGCAGGTGCCGGTGGACTGCACATTCCAGAACACGCCCTCGGTGATGTTCGACGCGGTGCTGGTCCCGGGCGGGTCGGCGGCGGCCCAGGCCCTGCGCAAGGACGGCGATGCGGTGCACTTCGTGCTGGAAGCCTACAAGCACTGCAAGCCCCTGTGCATCATCGGCGAGTCCGTGGAGATCCTGCGGGCCGTGGGCGTGGCGCAGGAGGATGCTCCGCCGCCGGTCGGCGTGATCCTCGGCACCAACGAGCCGACCACGCGGCTGCAGATGGCGCAGGACTTCATCGCGGCCATCGCGCGGCACAGGCACTGGGGCCGGGCCCTGATCGAACAGGTGCCTGCCTGAGGGAGGCTGGCCCGTCCGTTTGTAGGACAGGCCCTACGGAGCGAAGTCGGGTCCGCTGACTGCGCTCCCGTCCACCGGCGGGCTCAATCGGACCGTGGCTGGCTCGATCCGGCCCCTTGTTCCACGCCCGAGGAGTTCCGATGGCATCGATCGACCAGCGAAGCGGCCAGCCTGTATGGAGTGCGGGGCGCGGCTTCTCGTCCGCGGACCCGGAGCGCCAGCGCGAGGTGGTGGGCTACATCCGCAGCTCCATCGAGACCGCGCCCGCTTCGCGCAGCAGGGCCGAGCGTGCGGTGCGCACGGCGCGGCTGGACTGGATGCGGGTGCAGGCCGACCGGGACAGCGCGACCTTCGAAGGCAGCAGCAGCCGCCGCAGCCGCTGACGCATTCCACCGACCGCGAAGCCAGGCCGCCGCCTGGCTTCGTCATTTGGGCGGCCGCTATGCTCAGCGGATGCCTGTTGCCTTTCCCCTGCCGCTGGAAGCGGCGATCATCGACCTGGACGGCACCCTGGTGGACACGCTCGGCGACTTCAGCGCCTCGCTGAACCAGATGCTGC
>DASWUI010000083.1:0-5890 GCA_036401715.1 Ramlibacter sp.
GTTCGCCCTGAGCCTGTCGAAGGGCTCACCCACACCTGGGCCGCAGCCCTTCGACAAGGCTCAGGACAGGCTTCGACAGGCTCAGCCCGAACGGAGGGGGGCTCAGCCCGAATGGGTGTCGCCGAACCGGTGCTGCCCGCCGACGACCTGCTCTCCCTCATGCCCGCGCACCACCGCGAGCCGGTGGACATGCGCGAGGTCATGGCGCGCCTGGTCGATGACGGCATCCTCGAATTCAAGCCCCTGTACGGCGCGGCCACGGTGTGCGCGCAGGGCAGCATTGCCGGCCACGCCGTGGGCTTCGTCAGCAACAACGGCCCGATCGACGTGCCCGGCGCCAACAAGGCCACGCACTTCATCCAGTGGATGTGCCAGCTGGGCCACCCGATCGTCTACCTGCAGAACACCACCGGCTACATGGTCGGCAAGGACAGCGAGCAGGCCGGGATGATCAAGCACGGCAGCAAGATGATCCAGGCGGTGACCAATGCGACGGTGCCGCAGCTCACGATCCAGTGCGGCGCGTCCTTCGGGGCCGGCAACTACGGCATGTGCGGGCGGGGCTATGCGCCGCGCTTCCTTTTCAGCTGGCCCAGTGCGCGCACCGCCGTGATGGGCGCGGAGCAGGCGGCCCGCACCATGCAGATCGTCACCGAGGCCGCGGCGGCGCGCAAGGGCGGGCAGGTCGACCCGGCGCAGGCGAAGGCGCAGTTCGACCAGATCGTCGACGTGTTCGAGTCGCAGGCGGATGCTTTCTACACCTCCGGCCTGCTGCTCGACGACGGCGTGATCGACCCGCGCGACACGCGCGCGGTGCTGGCCTTCTGCCTGGACACGATCGCGCAAGCGCAAGCGAAGACCCCGCGGCCCATGCAGTTCGGCGTCGCCCGCATGTGAGGAGAGCCTGATGCACTACAGCCACGAACACCTCGAGATCCAGAAGACGCTCAAGCGCTTCATCACCGAGGAAATCAACCCGCACGTGGACGAATGGGAGGAGGCCGGGATCTTCCCCGCGCACCAGGTCTTCAGGCGCCTGGGACAGCTGGGCCTGCTGGGCCTGACCAAGCCGGAGGACTACGGCGGCGCCGGCCTCGACTACTCCTATTCCATGGCGATGGCGGAAGCGCTGGGGCACATCGAGTGCGGGGGCGTGCCCATGGCGATCGGCGTGCAGACGGACATGGCCACGCCCGCGCTGGCGCGCTTCGGCAGCGAGGAACTCAAGCGCGAATTCCTGGCGCCCGCGATCGCCGGCGACATGGTCAGCTGCATCGGCGTGAGCGAGCCGGCCGCCGGCAGCGACGTCTCGGGCATCAAGAGCCGCGCCCGCAAGGACGGCGACGACTACGTGATCACCGGCCAGAAGATGTGGATCACCAACAGCCTGCAGGCCGACTGGATGTGCATGCTGGTGAACACGGGCGAGGGCCCGGTGCACAGGAACAAGAGCCTGGTGATCGTGCCCATGCGCGAGAACGGCAAGCTGCGCCCCGGCATCGAGGTGGCGAAGAAGATCCGCAAGATCGGCATGAACAGCTCGGACACCGGGCTGATCCACTTCGACGAAGTGCGCGTGCCGCAGCGCTACCGCATCGGCGCGGAAGGGCAGGGCTTCATCTACCAGATGCAGCAGTTCCAGGAGGAGCGCCTGTGGGCCGCCGCCAGCTGCCTGCAGTCGCTGACCAACTGCATCCAGTGGACCATCGAATGGGCGCAGGAGCGCAAGCTGTTCGGCGCGGCCCTGGCCGACCAGCAGTGGGTGCAGTTCAAGCTCGCCGAGCTCAAGACCGAGGTGGAGGCGTTGCGCGCGCTGACCTACCGCGCCTGCGACCTGTACGTGCAGGGCCAGGACGTGCTGGAACTGGCGTCCATGGCCAAGCTCAAGGCTGGCCGCCTCAACCGGCTGGTGCCCGACACCTGCCTGCAGTTCTGGGGCGGCATGGGCTTCACCTGGGAGAACAAGGTCTCGCGCATGTTCCGCGACGGCCGGCTCGCCTCCATCGGCGGCGGGGCCGACGAAGTGATGATGGGCATCCTGGCCAAGCTGATGGGCATCGCCAAGCGGCCCGGCGCCCAGTGACCATGAAGATCCGCCGCCTGCTGGTTGCCAATCGTGGCGAGATCGCCCGGCGCATCATCCGCACGGCGCACCGGCTGGGCGTGGAGACGGTGGCGGTCTATTCGGCGGCCGATGCGAATGCGCTGCACGTGCGCGAGGCGACGGTTTCCTCGCCCCTGGGCGGCCATGCCGCCGCCGACTCGTACCTGCGCTTCGACAAGCTGCTGTCGGCCGCGCGCAGCTGCGGCGCCGATGCGCTGCATCCCGGCTACGGCTTCCTCAGCGAGAACGCGGAGTTCGCGCAGGCCGTGGAGGACGCGGGACTCACCTGGATCGGGCCGCCGGCGGAATCCATCCGCACGCTCGGGAGCAAGTCGCGCATCAAGCAGCTCGCGCAGGCGCGCGGCATTCCCAGCCTGCCCGGCTACCAGGGGCAGGACCAGTCCGAGGAAAGGCTGCTGGCCGCGGCGCGCGACCTCGGCTTCCCGCTCATGGTCAAGGCGGCGGCGGGCGGCGGCGGCCGCGGCATGCGGCTGGTGGGCGAACCGTCCCGGCTGCCCGCCGCGCTGCGCAGCGCGCGCTCGGAAGCGGAGGCGGCCTTCGGCTCGGGCGAACTGCTGCTGGAACGCGCGCTGCTGCAGCCGCGGCACGTGGAGGTGCAGGTGTTCGCCGACATGCACGGCAACTGCATCCATCTCGGCGAGCGGGACTGCTCGGTGCAGCGGCGGCACCAGAAGATCATCGAGGAAACGCCCAGCCCCGCGGTGGACCCGCAGCTGCGGCAGGCGATGGGCGAGTGCGCGGTGGACCTCGCGCGCAGCGCGGGCTACGTGGGCGCCGGCACGGTGGAGTTCCTGCTCGATGGCGAGTCCAACTTCTACCTGATGGAGATGAACACCCGGCTGCAGGTGGAGCATCCCGTCACGGAGATGGTCACCGGTTTCGACCTGGTCGAATGGCAGCTGCGCATCGCCTGCGGCGAACGCCTGCCCTGCCGCCAGAGCGAGCTGCGCTTGCAGGGCCATGCGATCGAGGTGCGCCTGTGCGCCGAGGACGAGCATTTCCGGCCGCACGCCGGAACCGTGCGGCACTTCGCGCCGCCGCCGCTGAACGGCCACGGCGCCGCGCCGCTGCGCTTCGACCACGCCATCTTCACCGGCCTGGAAGTCACGACCCACTACGACTCGATGCTGGGCAAGCTCGTGGCGCATGCGCCGACGCGGGCCGAGGCGATCGCGCGCCTTGCCTCGGCGCTCGACCGGCTGGAGATCCTCGGACTGCCGACCAACCGGCGCCTGCTGGCGAGCTGCCTGCGCCACCCGGTCTTCGCCAGGGGACAGGCGCTGATCCCCTTCCTGTCCGAGCACGCGGAGTCCCTGCGCCACCAGCTGGAGCAGGAAGAGTTCGGCGCGGTGGCCGAGGCGGCCTTCTCCGCGGTGCTGCCGCAGGGCTCCGGCGGGCCGCTGGCCTCCCCGTTCCCGCGGCCCCTGCGGGTGCTGCATCGCGGCGGCGTGTTCGACGTGCCGCTGTGCGAAGGCGACGGCATCGCGCCGGGCAACGCGCGCGTGATCGCGCTGGACGAGCGCCGCTGGCACGTGCAGGTCGGCGCGGTGGACCTGTTCCTGCAGGACGCGTCCTTCGATCCGCCGGCCTCGTCCCAGGCCGGCGGCGGCGGCAACGAGCTGCGGGTGCCGTTCAACGGCAAGGTCATCGCCGTGCATGCGCATCCCGGCGCGGGCGTCAGGAAAGGCGAGACGCTGGTGGTCGTGGAATCCATGAAGCTGGAACACGCGCTGGCGGCGCCACGCGACGGCACGGTGCGCAGCCTGCACGTGGAAGCCGGCCAGCAGGTCGCGAGCGCGCAGGTGCTGGTCACCTTCGAGGCGGCATGAACGAGGAACTGCGCTCCGATGCCGCCGCGCTCGTGGACACGGTGCGGCGCTTCGCCCTGGAGCGCATCGCGCCCGACGCGCAGGCCTGGGACGAGGCCGGGGAGGTGCCGCGCGCGCTCTATCGCGAAGCCGCGCAGCTGGGGCTGCTCGGGCTCGGGTATCCGGAGGACCTGGGCGGCACGCCGGCGCCGTTCGCGCTGCGCAACGCGATGTCGGTGGCACTCAGCCGCCACGGCGGCAGCGGCGGCGTGCTGGCCAGCCTGTTCTCGCACAACATCGGCCTGCCGCCCCTGCTGCGGCACGGCAGCGCGGAACTGCAGCGGGAAGTGATCCCGCCCGTGCTGCGCGGCGAGAAGATCGCCGCGCTGGCCATCACCGAGCCCGGTGGCGGCTCGGACGTCGCGGCGCTGCGAACGCGCGCGCGGCGCGAGGGCGGCGATTACGTCATCGACGGCGAGAAGGTGTTCATCACCTCCGGCGTGCGGGCCGACTGGATCACGGTGGCCGTGCGCACCGGCGAGCCGGGCACGCGCGGCTCCGGCGGTATCTCCATGATCGTCGTGCCGGGCGATGCGGCCGGGCTCTCGCGCGTGCGCCTCGACAAGATGGGATGGCTCGCGAGCGACACGGCGCACCTGCGCTTCGAGGGCGTGCGCGTACCCGCCCGCTACCTCGTCGGCGAGGAGGGCGCGGGCTTTCGCATGATCATGGGCAACTTCAACGGCGAGCGGCTCGCGATGTCGGCGATGGCGCTCGGCTTCTCGCAGGCCTGCTTCGACGAGGCGCTCGCATGGGCGCGCGAGCGCAGGACCTTCGGCGCGCCGCTGGTGGACAGGCAGGTGATCCGGCACAAGCTGGTCGACATGCAGATGCGCATCCACTCCACCGAGGCGTGGCTGGCCGCCGTCACCGCGCTGGCGGACGCGGGGAAACTGGAATCCGATCCCCATTGCGTGGCACAGGTGTGCATGCTGAAGAACCACAGCACGCAGGCCATGCGGTTCTGCGCGGACCAGGCGGTGCAGATCCTCGGCGGCATGGGCTTCATGCGCGGCACGAAATGCGAGCGGATCTACCGGGAGGTGAAGGTGATGATGATCGGCGGCGGCGCCGAGGAGATCATGAAGGACCTCGCTGCCCGACAATTGGGCCTATGACCCGCCATCCCCCAGCCGTGCCCGTGGAGTTCGAGGACGAGTTCGTCACCGGGCTGCGTTCCATCTTCGAGGACAAGATCGCCTTCAACCGCGTGCTCGGGCTGAAGATCACCGAGCTGCGGCCCGAGCGGGTGCTCGGCCGCATCACCATGCGTCCCGAACTCGTCGGCCACTTCAGCTTCAACCGGCTGCACGGCGGCGTGGTGAGTGCCGGCCTGGACGCCATGGGCGGCCTCGCGGTGATGGCCGCCATAGGCGCGCGCCACATGGACGAGGCACCCCTGCAGCGGCTGCACCGCTTCGGGAAGCTGGGCACCATCGACCTGCGCATCGACTACCTGCGCCCGGCCATCGGCGAGCAGTTCGAGCTTCGCGCCGAAGTGCTGCGGCTGGGCTCGCGGGTGGCGAGCACGCGCATGGAGTTCCTCGGCGCCGAAGGCAAGCTGCTGTCGAGCGGCGCGGGCGCGTACATCATCTCCTGAGCGACACGGTTACCAACGGCCGAGCAGCGCGAGGCCGCGGATCGGCCCCGCGCGCGTGCCCGCGCAGCAATAATCCATGCCTGCCCTTCCAGTGGAGGTATGCAATGAGAACGAGCCTGTTCCTGAGTACCCTGGCGGCTGCGGTCTTGCTGGTGACAGCAGGCTGCGGCAAGAAGGAAGAGACCACGACGCCTTCGGCTTCCACGGAGCCGCCGGCCACTGCCACGGCCCCTGCGACGCCGCCGGCGACCACTCCCTCTCCGGCCGCCGACGCCGCATCCGCCGCAGCTGCCGCAT
>DASWUI010000084.1:0-1721 GCA_036401715.1 Ramlibacter sp.
CGCTCGCGGGCCTGCCCGCCGCCATGTGTGCATTCGCAGTGGCCGCCTCCGCCGCGTCGCAGTCGCGCCAGTGGCGTACCACGCTGGTGGCCGCCGGCATCGCGCTCGGCCTGGCCATGGCGGTGGTCGGATTCGACTCCGTCGTGACGCGTTTCCAGATGAAGGGCATGGTGAGCGATGCCTCCTTCCGCACGCTCCTGGCCACGACCACGTTGCAGGGTGCGGCGGAGTTCTGGCCGCTGGGGGCGGGATGGGGCACCTACGCTGCCGTGTACCCGCGCTTCCAGCCCTTCGCGGTCGACGGCTTCGCCGGCCACGCCCACCACGATTACGCCGAGCTCCTGTTCGACGGCGGCATCTTCGCCGTCCTGCTGATGGCGGCTTTCGGCTGGCTCGCCGTTTCCCGGGCCGTGCAACTGGTGCGCACCGGGCTGCGCCGCCGCCGGCTGCGCAGCGTCGAGATGGCTTCGGCCATCTGCGGCCTGGGCCTCCTCGGCTTCCTGCTGCACTCCTTCGTCGAGTTCAACATGCACATCCCGGCCAACGCGATTGCGGCCTCCCTGCTGGCCGGCGCCTTCCTGCGCCCGCTGCGCCGCGAGGGCGACGAGGAGTCCAACGGTGATTGACCTGCACTGCCACATCCTGCCCGGGATCGACGACGGCTCGCGCAGCCTCGAGATGTCCCTGGAGATGGCCCGCATGGCGGTGGACGACGGCATCACCGTCACCGCCTGCACGCCGCACATCTATCCCGGGCTGTACATGAACGACACCGCCGGCATCGAGGCGGCTCGCGACGCGCTGCAGCGCTCGCTGGACGAGCACGGCATCCCGCTGAAGCTCACGATCGGTGCCGATGTCCACCTCGTTCCCGGGCTCCTGGAGGGCATACGCGCGGGCAAGGTGCCCTGCCTGCACCATACGCGCTACCTGCTGCTGGAGCCCTCGCACCACGTCGCGCCGCCCCATTTCCAGGACTCGGTGTTCCAGCTGGTGGCCGCCGGCTACGTGCCGGTGATCACCCATCCCGAGCGCCTCACCTGGGTGGAGGACCACTACCCGGTGTTCCGCGACCTCGTGCGGCAGGGCGCCTGGATGCAGATCACCGCGGCCTCGCTGACCGGCGTGTTCGGCGCCCGCGCCAAGTACTGGGGCGAACGCTTCCTCGGGGACGGGCTCACGCACATCATCGCCACCGACGCGCACTCCAACGGCCGCCGCTCGCCGGTCATGTCCAGGGCGCGCGACATCGCCGAGCGCATGCTGGGCCGCAAGGAAGCGGAACTGCTCGTGCGCGGCCGGCAGGAGTACATGCTGCGCAACGAGCTGCCCTCGGCCGTGCCGCCCCTGCCCCTGGTGGAGCACCGGGGCGGCGGCGGCTGGTGGAAGGGCCTGTTCGGCGCGCGCAGGTAGCCGCCGGGGCCGCTGCGCGGCCCCGCGCCGGCCTTGCGACAATGTCGGCCATGAAACGCCGACAACTCCTCCTCTCCTCCCTCGGTGCGGCCGCCACGGCCGCCGCTCCCGCTGCCTGGTCGCAGGCGCGGCCGATCCGCATCATCGTGCCGTACGCGGCAGGCGGCCCGATCGACACCACCGCGCGCGTGCTCGCCGAGCGTGTGAAGGACACGCTGGGCACCGTCATCATCGAGAACCGGCCGGGCGGCGGGGGCAACATCGGCGCCGACGCGGTGGCCAAGGCCGCCCCGGACGGGACCACCATC
>DASWUI010000085.1:0-7005 GCA_036401715.1 Ramlibacter sp.
GCGGATCCCGCGTTCCTCGGACTCCCCGTAGTGGATCTTGCGGGCCTCCTCGGCGAAGCGCTCCCCCACGTCCTCCGTCTGCGTCATCACCTGCCGCACCAGCTGCATCCAGGCGGCCTGCAGCTGCTCGTTCGGCGCCGACATGACCTCCTGCTTCGCCGTGGCCGGCACGGGGGCCGGCTCGGCGGCGCCCAGGTTCAGGCGGGGCGCGCTGGGCATCTTGGTGACCTGCGCGTCGCCGCACAGCGGGCACTCCACCAGCCCGCGGGCGAGCTGGCCCTGGAAGTCGTCTTCGGAGGCGAACCAGCCCTCGAAACCGTGGGCGTGGCTGCACTGGAGATTGAGGACCTTCATGGGCTGGAAGGTGGTGCCTGCCAGTCGAGTTTCCAAGAGCCCGACAGCACGTTCTGCACCCAGAGGGCGGATGCGAGGGTCTTGGAGTCGACGATCCGGCCGTCGCGGCACCAGCCCAGGAACTCCTCGGCGGTGGCCGTGATGACCTCCAGGAACTCGCCCTGGTCCAGCCGGGCGCCCACGTGCTCCAGGCCGCGGGCGAACCAGACCTGGATGGCCTCGTCCGAGTAGGCGACGGTGGGATACATGGTGAAAGCGTACGCCCATTCGCGGGCGGTGTAACCCGTCTCTTCCAGCAGCTCGCGCTGGCCGCAGACCAGGGCGCCCTCGCCCGCGTCCAGCTTGCCGGCCGGAATCTCGATCATCACCTGGCGCGTGGGATGGCGGTACTGGCGCTCCAGCACGATCCGGCCGTCGTCCAGCAGCGGCACGACCGCGACCGCACCGGGATGCAGCACGTACTCGCGTGTCGCGGAAGCGCCGTCGGGCAGCCGCACCTGGTCCCGGACGACGTGGAGGAAGTGGCCTTTCAGCAACTCCTCGCGGGCGGTGGTGTGCTCGGTCAGGTGGCTGTCGTCGGCCATGGATTCGGCGTTCAGTGTCGCGGCTTGAAGAGGTAGCGCCACACGAAGCCGGGGAAGGCGAACGTGAGGAACAGCGCGGCGGTGATCGCGTAGAACTCCCAGCCCTGGGGGGCGATCTGGCCTGCGCGCTTCTCCAGCAGCAGGCCGGCGCCGCCGACCAGGAAGTACAGCACGACCAGCTCGCCCAGGCGGATGGCGAGGTTCTTGCCGCGCGCGAGCGGCAGCACGCCGAACAGGCGCGTGGACAGGAAAGGCAGGTTGGCGGCGCCGAAGGCCAGCGCCAGCACCAGCCAGATGGAGGCCGTCTGCGTCACGTCGGCATCGGGTTCAGGATCCGAGCATCTTGACAATGGCCTGCGCGCACAGCGTCATCAGGCCACCGGGCAGGATGCCGAGGATCAGCACCAGGGCGCCGTTGAGGGTCAGCACGATGCGCACGTCGGCCGGCGCCGCGACGGTGGTCGCGGTGATCGGCGCGTCGAAGTACATGACCTTCACGACCCGGATGTAGTAGAAGGCCGCCACCAGCGACATCAGCACCGCGAACACCGCCAGCCCGATGTAGAAGGGACTGCCCGAGGCGATCAGCGCCTGCAGCACGGCCAGCTTGGCGTAGAAACCCACCAGCGGCGGGATGCCGGCCAGCGAGAACAGGCAGATCGACATGATGCCGGCGTACAGCGGGCTGCGCTGGTTGAGGCCGGCGAGGTCGGAGATCTCCTCGCTCTCGAAACCCTCGCGCGCCAGCAGCAGGATCACGCCGAAGCTCGCCAGCGTGGTCAGCACGTAGGTCACGATGTAGAACATCGCGGAGCTGTAGGCGTTGTTGGCGAAGGCGATCTCGCGGTTCACCACCCCGGCCAGCAGGCCGAGCAGCACGAAACCCATCTGGCCGATGGTCGAATACGCCAGCATGCGCTTGAGGTTGGTCTGCGCGATGGCGGCCAGGTTGCCGATGAACAGGGACGACACCGCCAGCACCACCAGCATCTGCTGCCAGTCGATCGCCAGCGGCAGCATGCCTTCGACCAGCAGGCGGATCGCGATCGCGAAGGCGGCCAGTTCCGGGGCGGAACCGATCATCACCGTGACGGCCGTGGGCGCGCCCTGGTAGACGTCCGGGATCCACATGTGGAAGGGCGCGGCACCGAGCTTGAACGCCAGGCCGGCGACGATGAACACCAGGCCGAACACCAGCACGTTGTGCTTCACCTGCGCGCTGTTGATCACCTTGAACACCGTGCCGATGTCCAGCGAACCGGTGGCGCCGTAGATCATGGACAGGCCGTAGAGCAGGAAGCCCGAGGCCATCGCGCCCAGCACGAAGTACTTCATGGCCGCTTCCGTCGCCATCGTGTGGTCGCGGCGCAGCGCCACCAGCGCGTAGCTGGAGAGCGTCAGCAGTTCCAGGCCCAGGTACAGCACCAGGAAGTTGCTGCCCGAGATCATCACGAAGATGCCCAGCAGCGCGAACATGGCCAGCGTGAACAGCTCGCCGCCGCGCAGCATGTCGCGGTCGGCGGCGTACGGGCGGCCGTACACCAGGCACACCATCATGGCGATGGCGGAGAAGCACTTGAGCCAGTTGCCCATGGAGTCGCTGACCACCATGCGGTTGAAGCCGTAGGCGGTGTTGCCGTCGGCGGCCAGGTCGCCCGTGTAGAAGGCGACGACCGCCAGGGTGGCCATGGTCAGCCAGTAGGTGACGTTGCGCAGCCGGCTCTTCACGCCCAGGTCCACCATCGCGATGACGCAGGCCATCAGCAGCAGGAAGATCTCGGGCGCGACGACGGCGAGACTCGTGTTGTCCATCATTTCTTTCCTTGCGGCATCACAGCTTGGAAGCCGACACGTGCTTCAGGAAGCCGGCGACCGAGGCGTTCATCACGTCGGTGAAGGGTTTCGGGTGGATGCCCATGTAGAGCACGGCCACGGCCAGCACGCCCAGCATCAGGAACTCGCGGGCGTTGATGTCGGTGAGCGCGCGCACGTTGTCGTTGCCGATCGGGCCGAAGTACACGCGCTTGACCATCCACAGCGTGTACGCGGCGCCCAGGATCAGCGAGGTGGCGGCCAGCAGCGCCAGCCAGAAGTTCACCTTGACCGCGGCCAGGATCACCATCCACTCGCCCACGAAGCCGGCGGTGGCGGGCAGCCCGGAGTTGGCCATCGCGAACAGCACCGCGAAGGCGGCGAAGGTCGGCATGGTGTTCACGACGCCGCCGTAGTCGGCGATCTGACGCGAGTGCACGCGGTCGTACAGCACGCCGATGCACAGGAACATGGCGGCCGAGACGAAGCCGTGCGCGATCATCATCACGATGCCGCCCGAGACGCCCAGGTCGTTGAAGATGAAGAAGCCCAGCGTGACGAAGCCCATGTGGGCCACCGACGAATAAGCCACCAGCTTCTTCATGTCCTGCTGCACCATCGCCACCAGGCCGACGTAGATCACGGCGATCAGCGACAGCGCGATCATCAGCCAGGCCCATTCGCGCGAGGCGTCGGGCGCGATCGGCATGGAAAAGCGCAGGAAGCCGTAGGCGCCCAGCTTCAGCATGATCGCCGCCAGCACGGCGGAGCCGCCGGTGGGCGCCTCCACGTGCACGTCGGGCAGCCAGGTGTGCACCGGGAACATCGGCACCTTCACCGCGAAGGCCGCGAAGAAGCCGAAGAACAGCAGGGTCTGCGCCAGCGAGGACAGCGGCAGGCGGTGCCAGGTCAGGATGTCGAAGCTGCCGCCGGACTTGGTGTACAGGTACACCAGCGCCACCAGCATCAGCAGCGAGCCGAGCAGCGTGTACAGGAAGAACTTGAAGGCCGCGTAGATCTTGTTGGGGCCGCCCCAGATGCCGATGATCAGGTACATCGGGATCAGCGTGGCCTCGAAGAACACGTAGAACAGCACGGCGTCCAGCGCGCAGAACACGCCGATCATCAGGCCCGACAGGATCAGGAAGGCGCCCATGTACTGGTTGACGCGCTCGGTGATCACTTCCCAGGCCGAGATCACCACCACCACGGTGATGAAGGCCGTCAGCAGCACGAACCAGAAGGAGATGCCGTCCAGGCCCAGGTGGTAGTTGACGTTGAAGCGCTCGATCCAGGACGTCTTCTCGACGAACTGCATGCCCGCGTTGGCGATGTCGAACTGCCCGTACAGCGGCAGGGTCACCAGGAAGGAGATCAGCGCGCCGATCAGCGCCAGCCAGCGCACGCTGCGCGCCTGGTCGTCGCGGCCCATCGCGAGCAGCACGGCGCCGAACGCGATCGGCGTCCAGATGGCCAGGGAAAGGAGTCCCATCTTCATTGTTCTTGTCCCCTTACTTCCTGAGCCAGTCGCTGATCATCGGCCAGCTGACGAAGTACGTCATGAGCACCACCACGCCCACCAGCATCGCGAAGGCGTAGTGGTAGATGTAGCCCGATTGCACCCAGCGGATCACGCCGGCGAACCGGCCCACCAGCTTCGCGCTGCCGTTGACGAAGATGCCCTCGATCACGCCCTGGTCGCCGCCCTTCCACAGGCCGGTGCCGAGGCCGCGCGCGGCCGGGGCGATGATGCGTTCGTTGATCCAGTCCATGTAGTACTTGTTGTCCAGCAGCGTGTACACGGGCTGGAACATGCGCTGGATGCGCGCCGGCAGCGCCGTGTTCTTCATGTACATGTACCAGGCCAGCACCACGCCGGCCAGCGCCAGCCAGAACACCGGCGTGGTCAGGCCGTGCAGCGCCATCTGCACCGGGCCGTGGAAGGCCTGGGCCATCTCCGCCATGGCGGGGTGGCGGGCGGCGTCCACGAAGATCGCGTCCTTGAAGAACTCGCCGTACAGCATCGGCTGGATGGTCAGGAAGCCGATCACCACCGAGGGGATCGCCAGCAGCAGCAGCGGCACCGTCACCACCCAGGGGGACTCGTGCGGCTCGTGGTGGTCACCGTGGCCGTGGCCATGGTCGTCCCTGGCGTGCGCGTCCTTCACCGCGTGGCCCTGCACGTCCGGCTCCTCGTCGGAATGGTGGTGCGCGTGCGCCTCCGGGTTCTGGTCGAAGCGTTCCTTGCCGTGGAACACCAGGAAGTACATGCGGAAGGAATAGAAGGCCGTGACGAACACGCCCGCCATCACCGCGAAGTAGGCGAAGCCGGCACCGGGCAGCTTCGACAGGTGCACCGCCTCGATGATCGAGTCCTTGGAATAGAAGCCGGCGAACAGCGGCGTGCCGATCAGCGCCAGCGAGCCCAGCAGCGAGGTGATCCAGGTGATGGGCATGTACTTCTTCACGTTGCCCATCCAGCGGATGTCCTGGTTGTGGTGCATGCCGATGATCACGGAGCCGGCCGCCAGGAACAGCAGCGCCTTGAAGAAGGCGTGCGTCATCAGGTGGAACACGGCCACCGAGTAGGCGGAGGCGCCCAGCGCCACGGTCATGTAGCCCAGCTGGGACAGCGTGGAGTACGCCACCACGCGCTTGATGTCGTTCTGGATGATGCCCAGGAAACCCATGAAGAGGGCCGTGATGGCGCCGATCACGAGGATGAAGGACAGCGCGGTGTCCGACAGCTCGAACAGCGGCGACATGCGCGCGACCATGAAGATGCCCGCGGTCACCATGGTGGCGGCGTGGATCAGCGCGGAGATCGGCGTCGGGCCTTCCATGGAGTCGGGCAGCCACACGTGCAGCGGGAACTGCGCGCTCTTGCCCATGGCGCCGATGAACAGGCAGATGCACAGCACGGTGATCATCAGCCAGTCGGTGCCGTAGCCGAAGGCGATGGTGGCCAGCTGCGGCGCCTTGGCGAAGGTTTCGGCGTAGTTCAGCGTCCCGGCGTAGGCGACGACCAGGCCGATGCCCAGGATGAAGCCGAAGTCGCCGACGCGGTTGACCAGGAAGGCCTTGAGGTTGGCGAAGATCGCGGTCGGCTTGGTGTACCAGAAGCCGATCAGGAGGTAGGAGACCAGGCCCACCGCTTCCCAGCCGAAGAACAGCTGCAGGAAGTTGTTGCTCATGACCAGCATGAGCATCGAGAACGTGAACAGCGAGATGTACCCGAAGAAGCGGTTGTAGCCCTCGTCCTCTTCCATGTAGCCGATGGTGTAGATGTGCACCATCAGCGACACGAAGGTCACCACGCACATCATCATGGCGGTCAGGCCATCGACCAGGAAGCCGATCTCCATCTTCAGCCCGCCCACCACCATCCATTCGTAGATGGTCTGGTTGAAGCGCGCGCCGTCGACCGCCACGCTCTTGAGCGTCATGGCCGACAGGATGAAGGCGACCAGCACGCCCAGGATGGTGAAGGTGTGCGACAGCCGCCGGCCGATCAGGTTGCCGCCGAGGGTCGTGCCGAAGATGCCCGCCAGCATCGCGCCGGCGAGCGGCGCGAGCGGAACGGCAAGCAGCGTCGCTGCGTTGAGGGTTGTAGCCATCGTTTCTTTTCCTAGGACATGTCGTTGCGGGCTTGACCCGCAACCCATGGATCCCGGGTCGAGCCCGGGATGACATGCACTGTTAGCCTTTCAGCGCGTTCAGTTCTTCGACGTTGATGTTGTCTTTGTTGCGGAACAGCAGCACCAGGATCGCCAGGCCGATGGCGGATTCCGCGGCCGCCACCGTCAGGATGAAGAACACGAACACCTGGCCGTGCATGTCGCCCAGGTAGTAGGAGAACGCCACGAAGTTCATGTTCACCGCCAGCAGCATCAGCTCGATGGCCATCAGCAGCACGATCAGGTTGCGGCGGTTCAGGAAGATGCCGACCACCGACAGCGCGAACAGGATGGCGCCCAGCGTCAGGAAGTGTCCGAGGGTGAGGGTCATGCCTTGGTCTCCACGGCGGCGGCGGGCGCGGGCTCCGGCTGCGCGGGGCGCGACGGCGGCATCTTGATGATCTGCACGCGGTCGCGCGCCTTCACGCGCACCTGCTGCGACGGGTCGAGATGGCGCGAGTCCTTGCGCTCGCGCAGCGTCAGCGCGATGGCGGCGATGATGCCCACCAGCAGGATCACCGCCGCGACTTCGAGCGGATACAGGTACTGGCTGTAAAGCAGCTTGCCCAGCTCCTTGG
>DASWUI010000086.1:0-1637 GCA_036401715.1 Ramlibacter sp.
AAGGACGAATTCATCGCCACCCTCGCCCATGAGCTGCGCAATCCGCTGGCGCCCATCCGCACCGGGCTCGAGATCCTGCGGCGCATCGGCGAGCTGCCGCCCGCCGCGGCGCGCACGCGCGAGATGATGGAGCGGCAGCTCACGCACATGGTGCGGCGGGTGGACGACCTGCTGGACGTCTCGCGCATCAGCCGCGGCAAGCTGGAACTGCGGCCGCAGCGGCTGACGCTGCGGCAGGTGCTGGCGGACGCGCTGGAAGCCTGCCAGCCGGCCGTGGCGGCGGCGGGCCATGCGCTGTCGCTGGAACTGCCGGACGAGGAAGTGCGCTTGCGTGGCGACCTGACGCGGCTGGCGCAGGTGTTCAGCAACCTGGTGAACAACGCCAGCAAGTACACGCCGCGCGGTGGCCGCCTCCAGGTCCGCGCTTGCGTCGACGGCGACGAGGCCGTGGTGGAAGTCGTCGACGACGGCAGCGGCATTCCGGCGGAGATGCTGCCCCAGGTGTTCGATATGTTCACCCAGGGGCAGCGTTCGCACGAGGCGGGGCAGGGCGGACTGGGCATCGGCCTGTGGCTGGTGCGCAAGCTGGTGCAGCTGCACCGCGGCACCATCGAAGCGGCGAGCCCGGGGCCCGGCCTGGGCAGCACCTTCACCGTGCGGCTGCCGCTGGATACGCTGACCCTGTGAACTAGGTCTCGGGCAGAGGAGCCGCTTACACCGCAGCTGCGCTTCGTCCTACAGGGTGCCGGCGGGCCCGCGTGTCCCAATCCGCACCCAGCACAGCAATGCACGGCAGGACAGAAGTGACCGAAGAGCACGACGCGCGGGCCCGGCCGGAACGGCCACAACTCATTCTCGGCCTCCTGGGCTTCTCCCCGGAGCAGGAGCGCGAAGTCGCGTCCGTCCTGCGGCAGGCGGGCGACGAGGTGCGCACATGGCGCCTCGGCGCGCCCGGCGAGGCGGATGCGTGGTGGGCCAACGGTGCGCGGGCGCAGCTGCTGGCCGACGGCAGCGTGCGGATCGGGCCGGGGGCGGCCGGCAGGCGCTCCGTGCGATTGAGCCTCGAGGACGTGGACCGGCCGATCGCGTTCTCGGAGCCCCTGGTGTGCAGCGAATTCGAGCCGACCTGCCGGTTCCGCATGGGCGATGCCGCGAGCATGCTGGAGACGCTTGCCCTGATCGAGAGGCAGTGGCTCGCCACGCGATCCGCCAGCTTGTGGATCGCGGCCCGCATGGTCTCCGGCGAGCGTGAACTGGCCAGCCGCGTCTACCACATCGTCGGCGGCGGCCGCCTGCTGGCGGTGGTCGATCGCGCGGGGGACGTCGGCATCCACCCTGGCTTCGGCGCGCGCGATTTCGGGCGCGCCACCTGGGTCGCCCGGCCGGAGTCCGCGCGCTTCGTCCCGCAGGCGTTCGCCCGCATCCCGATCTCCGAGCTGCTGTGGGATTACGCGCTGCGCAGCGAGTCCGACCTGCTGCCGCCACGCTACCTGTCGCACCCGATCTACTTCCGCCGGCCGCCGAAGGTCGCGCAACGCATGTTGCGCGACGAGCACCTGCTGGTGATGGGCGAGCTGGCGTGCGGCCCCGCCCCCTGCCGCGAATTGCGCCAGAGGACCGGCCTGCCAGCTGCGTCC
>DASWUI010000087.1:0-4151 GCA_036401715.1 Ramlibacter sp.
GACATGTACCAGGCAGTTCTTGCCATCGGACCGCGCAGGGGGCTCCCGATGAGACAGCTCGTGGCGATCGCCTGCGAGCTCGTAGTGAAGGCTTGCTCGACGACCAGCGGGCGCACGGCACTGGAGGAAGTGCGCCTGCCGCCCGGAATCGACCCCAGCAAGCTCAGCCCGCGCGCCAGGCGGCTCATGCGCGAGGCACAGATCAGTCCCTGGTGAGGCAGCTCCGCACCGCCGGGGGAACCGGCGAGCACCGGGACAGGATCCGAAGGGGCTAGAGCCCTGCCCGCTCCAGCATGACCTGCAGCAGCACGTTGCAGCCCGCCTCGAGGTGCTCCGGCCTGGCGTCCTCGATCTCGTTGTGGCTGATTCCGTCCTTGCAGGGCACGAAGATCATCCCGGTGGGCGCCAGGCGCGCCGCATAGACCGCGTCGTGCCCGGCCCCCGAGATGGCCGGCATGTGCGGATACCCCAGGCGCTCCGCCGCGCGGGCGACCGCCTGCACGCACTCGCGGTCGAACTTCTGCGCCGGATACGCCGACACCTGCTCGATGCGGATCGGCAACCCGGTCTCGCCGGCCAGGCGATCGGCGAACGCCTTCACCTCGGCCGCCTGCAGGTCCACCAGTTCGTCGCTCGCGTTGCGCAGGTCGATGGAGAAGCGCACCTGGCCGGGGATCACGTTGCGGCTGTTGGGATGCACCTGCACCATGCCGACCGTGCCGCGCCCGTGCGGCGCGTGCCGGTGCGCCGAGGCGACGACTTCCTGCATCAGCCGCGTCGCCACCTGCAGCGCGTCCCTGCGCAGCGCCATCGGCGTCGGCCCTGCGTGCGCCTCCATGCCGGTGACCGTGCAGTCGAACCAGCGGATGCCCAGCACGCCTTCCACCACCCCGATGGTGGCGCCGGCATCCTCGAGCACCGGACCCTGCTCGATGTGGGCCTCGAAGTAGGCGCCGATGGGATGTGCGCCCGGCACCTGCTCGCCGACGTAGCCGATGCGTGCGAGCTCCTCCCCGACCGACCTGCCGTCCGCGTCCCGGGCGGCGTACGCGTGCTCCAGCGTGAACGCGCCGGCGAACACGCCCGAGCCCATCATGACCGGCACGAAGCGCGAGCCCTCCTCGGGGGTCCAGTAGGCCACCTCGATGGGCGCCTCCGTCTCCACGCCGTGGTCGTTGTGCGTGCGCACGACCTCCAGGCCGGCGAGCACGCCGTAGTTGCCGTCGAACTTGCCGCCCGTGGGCTGGGTGTCGATGTGGCTGCCGGCCATCACCGGCGGCAGCGCGTCCTTGCGTCCCGGCCGCCGCATGAACACGTTGCCGATGCGGTCCACCGTGACCGCGAGCCCGGCCTCGCGCCCCCAGCGGGTGACGAGGTCGCGGCCCTGGCGATCCAGGTCGCTGAGCGCCAGGCGGCAGACACCGCCGCGGGCCGTCGCGCCGATGCGCGCCAATTCCATGAGCGCATCCCACAGGCGCTGCCCGTTGATGCGGAGGCTGGAAGGGTTCATGCTGTGCTCCTGGCTCGTTCAACGCGTTCGATCATGCTGCCCACCCTGCGCCTGCACACCCTGGACCCGCACGCCTTCGCCGCCTACGGCGAAGTCCTGGACCTGGCGGACGGCCCGGCGCGCGCGATCAACGAGGGCACCACGCAAAGGCACGACCTGCCCTCCACCCTGGAGCTCACGCGCCACGGCGGCAGCCCCGCCCTGGCGACCTTCCGGGCCCGGGCACAGGCGCTGGAAGGGCCATGGAAGGTGCTCGAACGCCACCTGTGGGGCAGCCAGACCTTCATCCCGCTGCAGGCGGGCCGCTGGGTGGTGCTGGTGGCGCGCGGGCACGCGCACCCGGACCCCGGCTCGCTGGCCGCCTTCGCGGTGGGGCCGCGGCAAGGCGTCACCCTGCACGCGGGCACCTGGCACCACCCGCTGATCGCGCTGGATGCGGGGCTGTTCCTGGTGATCGAGCGCAAGGGCCCGGCGATGGATTGCGAGGTGGTGCAACTGGAGGTTCCGGTCCGCTTGTCCCCGTAGTCTCCGTCGGTCGTGGCCAGCCCGCTCGCGAACCGCGGCACCCGTGCGTTCACGGCGTCGCGGTTCGGCGCGCGCGCTCACCACGAGCTACGAATCCTCCCAGCCCGCGGCGATCCGCTCCGCCACGCCGACCAGGCTGCGGTCGCTCCCCGCCGGCCCGATCAGCGAAATCCCCAGCGGCGCGCCCGCGCGCCGCGCCAGCGGCAGCGACATCTGCGGCAAGCCGCTCAGGCCCGCATTGCACAGCAGGCGGATCGCCCGCTGGCGATAGTCGTCCAGCGCCTGCTCGGGCTCGCTGGCGAGCGGTGCGACGTCGGGCATGGTGGGCAGCAGCAGGATGCCATCGTCACCCAGGAGATCGGCCAGGCGCGCGCGGAACTCCTCGCGGAAGGTCCGCGCCTGCGCCACCTGCGTGTCGCTGATGCCGGCGCACCAGGCGAAGCGTTCCGCCACGCCGGGGCCCAGCGGCGGCGCGAAGCGCCGGATGAAGCTGCCGTCGGTCTGCCAGGCCTCGTAGCCCTGGAGGTAGCGGTAGTGCCAGTACGGCGTGTCGACCCCGCCCGGCGCGGCGGTGACGGGCGTCGCGCGGCCCAGGAGGTCCTCGATGCGGTTGCGCACGGGCTCCAGGGCGTCCAGCGCCGCGGGCAGCGCCAGCGCCCACAGGTCGGTGGGCGCGAGCACGCGCAGCTTGCGCGGCAGCACGCAGGCGTCGGCACCCAGCAGCACGTCCGCCACCCTGGCGAAGGTCGCCACGTCGCGCGCGAACCAGCCGCAGGTGTCGAAACTGGGCGACAGGTCCAGGCAGTCCTGCAGGCTCACCCGCCCGTGGGTCGGCCGCAGTCCGACCAGTCCGCAGTGGCTGGCCGGCGCCCGCACGGAACCGCCGGTGTCCGTGCCCAGGGCGAAGTCGCACAGGCGGTGCGACACGGCGGACGCCGAGCCGGAGGACGATCCGCCCGCGATGCGGTCCGGCGCCGCGCCGTTGACGGGCGAGCCGAAGTGCGCGTTCTGCCCGTTCATGGAGAAGGCGAGTTCGTCCGTGACCGTCTTGCCGGCGAAACGGGCCCCGGCGTCGAGCAGCCTCTGCACCGTCGGGGCCGTGCGGTCCTGCACGCCCAGCAGCGCCAGCAGCAGCGGCTGCCCACCGCTGGTGGGATAGCCCGCGACGTGGAACAGGTCCTTGACGCCGAAGCCGAGCCCGGCGAGCGGCCCCGTCGGCGCCTGCGGCACCGGCACCCTGGGGTACGGCATGAAGGCGTGGGCGGGATCGTGCAGGACGTCGGTATGCTGGTTCATGGGAGGGCCTCCAGGGAAGGAAGAAGGCTCGCGTCGGCACGCAGGCAGCGCACGGCATGCCCCGGCTGCGGCCAGGTCACTTCGGGTTGCGCCTGGCGGCAGCCGGCGAGGGCGAAGCCGCAGCGCTCGGCGAAGGCACAGCCCGCAGGCAGCGCGCTGAGGTCCGGCGGCGCACCGGGAATGGTCTGCAGGCGCTCTCCCTTGGCGAGCGCGCCGTCGGCGCGGCTGCGCAGGAGCGCGAGCGTGTAGGGGTGCCGGGGCGCGCGCAGCAGGGTCGCCGTGGGCCCCTCTTCCACGATCCGGCCGGCGTACATCACGGCGATGCGGTCGGCCACCTCCACCGCCGCGCCGATGTCGTGGGTGACGAACACCACGGACAGCCCGAGCTCGCGCTGCAGCTCCCGCAGCAGCAGCAGGATCTGGATCTGCACCGTGGCGTCCAGCGCGGTGGTCGGCTCGTCGGCGAGCAGCAGCTGCGGCCCGCAGGCGAGCGCCAGCGCGATCATCGCGCGCTGGCGCATGCCGCCGGAGAGCTCGTGGGGATAGGCATGCAGCCTGCGCTCGGGGCTGGGGATGCGCACGCGCTCGAACAACCGCAGGGCGCGCTCCCGCGCCTGCGCGTCGCTCACCGGCTCGTGCCGGCGGATGGCCTCGATGATCTGCGCGCCGACGGTATAGACCGGGTCCATGGCCAGCAGGGGCTCCTGGAAGATCATGGAGGCCACCTTGCCGCGGAAATCCGCCAGCGCCGCCGGCGCGAGCTTCAGCACGTCCTGCGCACCCACGCGGATGCTGCCCGCGATGCGCGTCTGCTGCGCCG
>DASWUI010000088.1:0-2006 GCA_036401715.1 Ramlibacter sp.
AAGGCATCGGCCTGCAGGTGGGTCCCGCGCGCGTGCCGCTGGTGCCCGGCGCCGTGCTGTTCGACCTGCCGGTGGGCGACCACCGCATCCGGCCGGATGCCGCCGCCGGCTATGCGGCCTGCCAGGCGGCTTCGCGCGGCGCCCCGGCCGAAGGCAACGTCGGCGCCGGAGCGGGCGCGGTGGTCGGCAAGACTTTCGGCCTGGCGCATGCCATGAAGGGCGGCATCGGTACGGCCTCGGTCACGGTGGACGGCGTCACCGTCGGCGCGATCGTCGCCTGCAACGCCCTGGGCGACGTGGTCGATCCCGCCACCGGTGCCGTGATCGCCGGCGCGCGCACGGACGACGGCAAGGCGCTGCGCGACACCCGCCGCGCCCTGCTGCGCGGCGAAACGCCCAAGCCCCTGCTGGCGGGCAGCAACACCACGATCGGCGTGATCGCCACCGACGCGGTGCTCACCAAGGCGCAGGCCGGCCGCCTGGCGACCCAGGGGCACGACGGCCTGGCGCGCGCGATCAACCCCTGCCACACGCTGTCCGACGGCGACACGCTGTTCGCGCTGGCCACCGGCGAGAGCGGCCGCAGCCCGGGGATGATGACCCTGGGCGCGATGGCGGCCGAAGCCTGCGCGCAGGCGGTCGTGCGCGCGGTGCGCGCCGCGCGCGGCATCACGGCCGGCCCGCTGCACCTGCCGGCCGCGGGTGAGCTCGCATGAAGCCGGTGAAGCTCTTGCGCCACACCCTGCTTTCCCTGCGCGACCTGCTGATCTCGGCGGGACCCGTGGCCCTGCTCGCCATCGGCCTGCTGGTGGCGGCGTACTGGTGGCTCGACCCGAACCCGCCCAAGAAGGTGCTGCTGGCGACCGGCCCCGCGCAGAGCGCCTACGCGGAGTTCGGCAAGCGCTACCAGAAGGCGCTGAAGGCCTACGGCATCGAGGTGGTGCTGGTGCCCAGCGAGGGCTCGCCGGCCAACCTGCGGCTGCTGCGCGCGGGCAAGGCCGACATCGGCTTCGTGCAGGGCGGCAGCGGCGATCGCAACGCCAACGAGGAAAGCGGCATCGTCTCCCTGGGCAGCCTGTTCGTGGAGCCGCTGTGGCTGTTCTACCGCGAGGAAGCGGGCAGGAAGGCGCCGGGCGGCACCCTCACCTCGCTCACCCAGGTCCAGGACCTGCGCGTGAACGTGGGCGCGCGCGGCAGCGGCTCGCCCTTGCTGATGCGCCGGCTGTTCGAGGCCAACAAGATGGAACCGGCGCAGCTGAAGCTGTCCCGCCTGGACCAGACCGCGGCCACCGTCGCCTTCCTCGGCGGCGAGCTCGATGCGCTGGTGTTCGCATCGGCGCCCGAGTCGCTGATGGTGCAGATGCTGCTGCAGACGCCGGGCGTGCGGCTGATGGACTTCAGCCAGAGCGAAGCCTACTCGCGCCGCTTCCCCTTCCTCACGCCGGTGGTGCTTCCGCGCGGGGTGGCCGACCTGTCCGGCGACCTGCCGCCGCAGGACGTGCGCCTGGTGGCCACCACGACCTCGCTGCTCGCGCGCGAAGCCACGCACCCGGCGCTGCTGCAGCTGTTCGCGCAGGCGGCCAAGGACATGCACGGCCCGGCGGGCTGGTTCAACCGCGCCGGCAGCTTCCCCAACATCGAACACAGCGAGTACCCGATCTCGCGCGAGGCCGAGCGCGTGATGCGCAGCGGCCAGCCCTTCCTGCAGCGCTGGCTGCCGTTCTGGCTGGCCAACCTGGTCGAGCGCATGTGGCTGGCGCTGGGCATCATCCTGGCCGTGCTGCTGCCGCTGTCGCGGATCGTGCCGCCGCTGTACCAGTTCCGCATCCGCTCGCGCGTGTTCCGCTGGTACGGCCAGCTGCGCGACATCGAGAACCGGCTGCACGCGCAGCCGCACGCCGCGAGCGACGTCGCACGCGAACTCGACGCGCTGGACGAGAAGGTGGGCCGCATCAGCGTGCCGCTGGCCTATGCCGACGAGCTCTACGCATTGCGCAACAACATCG
>DASWUI010000089.1:0-3612 GCA_036401715.1 Ramlibacter sp.
ATGGTCTCGTTCGAGCACAGGTGGACGTAGGCCGCGCCCGGGTCGAGCTTCCACTCCGCCTGCTTCGGGATCGCGGTGAACCTGGAGGCCTCGCCGGTGGCGGCGACGCTGACCTGGCCGTAGGTCTTCGCTTCCTTGTACGACTTCTTCGACCAGTCGCCGGTGAGCACGTAGTCGGCGCGGCCGGTCGCGCCGATCAGGTTCATCGGCACGATCGCGTTCTCGCCGATGGCGCCGCCCTGCATGAACAGCACCTTGTAGTTGCCCGGGATGCCCATCAGCTCCTTGAGCAGGTCCTCGGTCTCGGCGTGGATCGACATGAATTCCTTGCCGCGGTGGCTCATCTCCATGACCGACATGCCGCTGCCGTGCCAGTCGAGCATCTCCTCGGCGGCCTGGCGCAGGACGGGCTCGGGAAGGGTGGCGGGGCCGGGGCTGAAATTGAAAACGCGGGTCATGGGAACTCTTGGACGCTGTGGAAAGCCCGGCGCCACGCGCGCCGGAGCCTGCCAGCATACAAGATGCCCATGACCCGCCCGTCCTCAGGCCATGGCGGCGGCCGGCGCCCGCTTGAGGCCCAGCCATTCGAGCTCGCCCAGCACGCCGACCACCAGCGCCTGCAGGACCACCCAGGCGACGCCGAGCGCCGTGCCCGCGGCGCCGGTCAGCAGCAGCTCCACGCAGCCCACCAGCCATGCGGCATTGCCCAGGACCATCACCCAGACGAGCGGCGGGCGGGGCGAACGCGCGGCCAGCGCAGCGAAGGCCGCCACTGCCAGCAGCATCCAGCCGGTGGTGGTCAGCAGGGACGCCGGCAGCCCGAACCAGGCCGACAGGGTCGCGGGCGCGGCCAGCTGCAGTGCACCGGTCGCCAGGCAGGAGGCGGCGTCCACCCAGAGGACGGTGGAGAGGAAGCGGGGCGAAGAGGTCAGGTTCATGGCAGCTCCTTGGTGAGTGAGGCCTTCACTCTGGCCGCCGCGCCGCCGCGGGTCCATGACCTCGCAGGTCATGGAAGCCGGCCCGCGGCCGCTCTACCATCGCGGCCATGGACCTCGCCCTTGCCACGCCCGCCCCCGCCGCCTCCCAGGTGCGGCCCTTCGGCGACCAGCTGCGCGCATGGCGCATGCGCCGCCGCATGAGCCAGCTCGAACTGGCCAACGAGGCGGACATCTCGACCCGCCATCTCAGCTTCGTGGAGACGGGGCGCTCCGCTCCCAGCCGGGAGATGGTGCTGCGGCTGGCCGAGCGCCTGGAGATCCCGCTGCGCGAGCGCAATGCACTGCTGGTGGCGGCCGGCTATGCGCCCATGTACCGCGAACGGCCGCTGGACGATCCGGCGCTGGCGGCGGCGAAGGAGGCCGTGCAGCTGATCCTCACCAGCCACGAGCCCTGGCCGGCGCTGGCCGTGGACCGGCACTGGAACCTGCTCGCGCACAACGCGGTGGTGCCGCACCTGCTGGCCCGCGCGGATCCCGCCCTGCTCCGCCCGCCGGTGAACGTGCTGCGCCTGAGCCTGCACCCGCAGGGCCTCGCGCCGGTGATCGTGAACATCGGGCAGTGGCGGCACCACCTGTTCGAGCGGCTGCGCCAGCAGATCCAGGCGACCGGCGACACCCGGCTGCAGGCGCTGGAGCGGGAACTGCGCGGCTACCCGCTGCCGGAGGGCGGCGATGCCACGCGGCTGGAAGGCGAAGTGCTGGGCATCGCGGTGCCGCTGCGCCTGCGCAGCGAGGCGGGGGAGCTGAGCTTCATCAGCACCATGACCGTGTTCGGCACCGCCGTGGACATCACGCTGCAGGAGCTGGCGCTGGAGACTTTCTTTCCGGCGGATGCGTTCACGGCGGAAGCCTTGCGGAAGCTGGCGGCGGGGTGAGTGTCGCGGTTCGGGCTTCGCCGCTCCCCACGCCCTACGGGTGCCTGTCGGTAGGTCGTGGTGAGCCCGCAGGCGAACCGCGACACGCGCAGCTCACGGATTCAACGGCACCAACCCATCATCCGGCGGCGCCTCGTCCACCTCGTGGATCCGCGCCTCGAACGCCCGCAGCCGCTTGTAGACCGAGATCAGCTCCACGATCGTGCTCCAGCTGAGCACCAGGTACTGGAACGACTCCGTCACCTTGTCGAAGGCGCGCGAGATCTGCTGCATCACGCCCAGCGTGATGACGCCGGCAGCCACCGTGGGACCGATCGCGATCAGCGGCACCAGCACGCTGACCTGCAGGTAGGACCACTTCACGACATCGAAGTACAGGTAGTGGAAGAACAGGCGGAAGTAGTTGCGCCGCACGTGCTGGAACAGCGACTGCGCCACCGGGGGCGCGGCGCGCGAGGGATCGTCCTCGCCGTACACCAGCTCCTTGCGGTAGGCCGCCTCCACGCGCTGGTTCTGGAACTCCAGCCCCGGCAGCAGGATGCCCGTGACCGCCAGCACCAGCGTGCCGAACAGCGCCCAGCCGATGGACACCCACACCAGCGAGTGCGGGATGGCGCCGATGATCGGGATCGAGGTGATCCTGTCCGACAGCGCCCAGAGGATGGGCAGGAAGGCCGCCAGTGTCATCAGGCTGCGCATCAGCTCCACGCCCAGTCCTTCCATGATGCGCGCGAAGCGCATGGTGTCCTCCTGCACCCGCTGCGCCGCGCCCTCGATCACGCGCAGCTTCTGCCAGTACCGCATGTAGTAGTCGTTCATCGCCTGCCGCCAGCGGAACACGTAGTGCTTGATGAAGAAGTCCAGCAGCACGGCCACCGTGACGTAGACCATGGCGATGCTGATGAAGGTGCCGAGCTGCTCCCAGTAGGCGCCCAGCGTGATGCTCCCCGGCCTGGACAGCGCGTTCTGCACCAGGTCGTAGAAGGTGCCGAACCACTCGTTGATCTTCACGTCCAGCTGCACGCGGTACCAGGTGGCGAAGAGGATCAGCGCGGTTCCGAGGATGGACCACGGCATCCATTTGCGGTTCAGGAAGAAGGAGCGAAACATCGGGGCCTCTTGGATCAGCTTTGCGGGGCATGCTACCGGGTTGCGGCGGGATCCGGGCTTGCTCCCGAATCGATAGCTGCAGAGGCAGCCTGTCCGCGGCTCAGCCACTGGCCCTTACGCAACGATTCTTGTCATGCTTCGTCCTGCCACGAATGCCGCAAAGCGCGGACAGCCGGCACCGTGCGTCGCCGACGGGCTGCTGCGCACGCCCACGGGACCATGAGCTGGCTTCACCTACACGGCTGTGCGACAGCTGCTGCCGGTGACTGGGTCACGAGCCGATACCAGCTCCACGCTCTGGAGACGGTGCGGTACGGGTGCACATATGTTGTTTCGTCAGGGAGTTTTCGATGAATACCGGAATGGGAAAGATCAGGCTGAGCTTGTTGTCGGTCGCGCTGGTCAGCGCACTGGGCGTCGCCGTTGCGCAAGGCGTGGGCGGTGGTGCGGGTGCGGGCGGCGGTGGTGATGGCGGCGGCGGGGCTGGTGCCAGCGCTGGTGGCGGCGGCGGTGCCGGTGGCGGTGCGGGTGGTGGTGCCGGTGGCGGTGCCGGTGGCGGTGCCGGTGGTGGTGCCGGTGGTGGTGGTGGTGCTGGCGCTGGCGCTGGCGCCGGTGGTGGTGCGGGTGGC
>DASWUI010000090.1:0-1916 GCA_036401715.1 Ramlibacter sp.
TCGACTACGGCGTGGTCCGCGACGATCCCGCGCTGCTGGAGCAGGCCTTCCGCGACGCGTCCGCCCGGGCGGACGCCATCATCACCAGCGGCGGCGTCAGCGTCGGCGAGGCGGACTTCACCAAGGCCATGATGAAGAAGCTGGGCGACGTGGCCTTCTGGAAGATCGCGATGCGCCCGGGCCGGCCGATGGCGGTGGGGCGGATCGGCGATGCGGTGCTGTTCGGGCTGCCCGGCAACCCGGTCGCGGTGATGGTGACCTTCCTCGCCTTCGTGCGCCCCGCCCTGTTGCGGATGATGGGCGCGGCGGCGACGCAGCCGGTGCTGCTGAAGGCGCACAGCACCGAAGCCATGCGCAAGAAGCCGGGCCGCACGGAATACCAGCGCGGCGTCGTCACGCGCTCGGCGGACGGCCGGCTGGAAGTCCGCACGACGGGCAACCAGGGCTCCGGCGTGCTCAGTTCGATGGTGCAGGCCAATGGCCTGATCGTGCTGCACCACGGGCAGGGGAACGTCGCCGCGGGCGATGCGGTGGACGTGATGATGTTCGAAGGGGCGTTGTAGCGCGCGGATGTTGCGGTTCGCCTCACGCAAACCGCACCACCGCCACCGGCGGCAGATCGCGCGACACGCACTCCCAGCGCTCGCCGCCGTCCTCGCTGATCCACAGCCCACCGGTCGTCGAACCCATCGCCAGCGTCTGCCCATCGGCCGCGCACGCCAGCCCGTGCCGGTACACGAGGTGGTACGCATCCCTCGCGGGCAGCCCTTCCCCCTGCGACTGGAAGCTCGCTGCCCCGTCGCGCGTCACGTTCACCACCAGCCGCCCGTCCACCGGCATGCGCTGCGCATCCGAATGGGCCGGCACGAACCAGGCGCATTGCGGATCCGCCGGATGCGCCGCCACCGCGAAGCCGAAGCCGCTGGGCTGCGGCGCGGGAAGGCCCGTCCAGTGCCGGCCGCCGTCCACCGAGCGGTACAGCCCGCAGTGATGCTGGGCCCAGACCACGTCCGGCTGCGCCGCGCAGGCGGCGATGCGGTGCACGTCCTGGATGTTGCCGTCGTAGCGGCGCTCCTGCGGCATGTAGGCTCCCGCGTCCATGCCCTCCGAGGTGTTGGCCCAGCTGGCACCGCCATCGCGGGTCTGCCACACGCCCGCGCAGGAGATCGCCAGCGTCACGTGCGCCGCATCGCGCGGGTCGACGAGGATGGAATGGATGCCCGCATGGTCGTAGCCGCCGCCGAACCAGTCCTTGCGGTCCGGCCGCAACCAGAGGCTTTCCACCAGCTGCCAGCTCGCGCCGCGATCGTCGGAGAAGAACAGCCCGGCCGGCAGGGCCCCGGCCCACAGCCGCCCGGGACCTGCTTCCAGCGCCCAGACCATGTCGACCGTCCAGGGCGTCGGGTCATCCTTCCACGGGCCCTCCGCCGGCTTGGGCGGGAAGGCCGGAGCGGCCACCTCCTCCCAGCTCGCGCCGGCGTTGCTGCTGCGCTTGAGCTTCACGCCGAAATGGCCCAGGCGCAGCGCGGCATACCAGTCGCCGCCGTGCGGGTCGGCCAGCACCTGCGTCACCGGCTCGCCGGGGAAATGGGGCTGGCCCAGGCGCCAGCCGGCGGCGGTGCGCCGGACGACGAACAGGCCCTTGCGGGTTGCCACCTGCAACTGCTGCATCTCAACCTCCGGTCAAGGCCTGGATCACCATCACGCGGTCGCCGCGCTCGAGGCCGCGGTCGAGCGCGCGGTCGCGCTGGAGCATGTCGGCGTTGACGAAGACCGCGACGTGCTTGCGCACCCGGCCCTGCTCGTCGAGCACGTAGTCCTTCAGCGCGGGCGCGGCCGCGAAGGCGGCGTCCAGGGCGGCGCGCACGGTGTCGGCCTGCACTTGCTGCGGCGGGCAAGGCACGTGGCGGGTCAGC
>DASWUI010000091.1:0-6361 GCA_036401715.1 Ramlibacter sp.
CCGGTACCAGACGCCCAGCGCCGAGACCCACAAGCTGCAACCCAGGATCAGCAGGCAAAGGTGCGCGAGGAACAGCGGCAGCGCCAGCACCCGGAGGCCCGGCGGGTGGCCGAACACGAAGGAGATCACCACGTAGACGGCCAGCGCCAGCAGGAAGTCCACGACACCCACGAGCACGGAGGTCAACGGAATGATGAGACGCGGGAAGTAGACCTTGGAGACGATGTTGGCGTTGCCGATGACACTGTTGCTCGCATCGGAGAAGCTGGCGGAGAAGAACAGCCACGGCAGCAGCCCGCCGAAGACCAGCAGCGCGTAGGGCGCCCCGTGGGAGGGAAGCTTGGCCAGCTTGCCGAACACCAGCGTGAACACCAGCATGGTGACCAGCGGGCGCAGCAGGGCCCAGCTGATGCCCATGACGGTTTGCTTGTAGCGCACAACGATGTCGCGCCACACCATCATCACCAGCAGCTCGCGGTGTGCCCAGACGTCGCGCCAGTAGTGCTCGCCGCTGGGCTCGTTCGTGATGACGACCACAGGTCGGGAATCGGCCTCCGCCGCGGCGGGCTGCAAGCCGGGAATCGCCTGGTCGTTCATCGCTTTGCCGTCAGCTCGTCGAGCGCCGCCCGCAGCGTGCGGAACTCCTCGTCCAGCGCGTAATGGTGGTTGCCGATGAACAGGCCGTTCTGGTCCAGGTCGTCCGCGTTGGCCAGCGTGCCGTGGATCGTGTAGTCGAACCAGCGCAGCACCTCGTTCTTGGCGAAGTTGCCGGCCACGATGGGCCGCACGTCGATGCCGTGCCTGGTGAAGACCCGCACGACGTCCGCGCGTTTGAAGGGGGCGTCCGGCTGCACGATCATGCTGAAGCCGAACCAGCTGCTTTCGCCGATCTCCTTCTGCGTGCGCAGCTGCGGGTAGCCGCGCAGCAGGTCCAGGAACTTGCGCGCGTTGCGGCGGCGGTCCTCCACCATCGAGGGCAGCTTCCTGAGCTGCTCCGTGCCGATCGCGCCGCTCATCTCCAGCGGGCGCAGGTTGTAGCCGGGGAGCACGAACTTGAACGACTCCACGAAGGCGTCGTCGCTCTTCGTGCCCGTCACCTTGTTCTCCTTGGGCAGGTTGCGCGTCCAGCCATGGGCGCGCACCGACAGCATGATGTGGTACAGCTCCTCGTCGTCGGTGACGACCATGCCGCCTTCCATGGTGGAGATGTGGTGGCTGAAGAAGGCGCTGTAGCTGCCCATGGCGCCGAAGGTGCCGGCCTGCTTGCCACCGACGCGGGCACCCAGCGATTCGCAGTTGTCCTCGATGACGACGATGTCGCGGCCGCCGACGATGCGCGCGATGCGCGCGAAGTCGTTGGGGTTGCCCAGCAGGTTCACCACCATGATGGCGCGGGTCGCGCCGCCCACCGCCGCTTCCAGGGCGTCGAGGTCGTAGTTCAGCGTGTCGCGGTCCACGTCGACGAACTTGAGCTTCAGCCCGTACTGCTGCAGCGGGTGGTACGTGGTGCTCCAGGACACCGCCGGCACGATGATCTCGTCGCCGGGCACCAGGGGCTTTTCCTTGCGGAACCGCAGGGCCGCCACCATCAGCAGGTTGGCGGAGGAGCCCGAGTTGCACATCACGCAGTACCTGCTGCCCGTGTAGGCGGCGAACTCGCGTTCGAACTGCGCGACCCGCGGCCCCATGGAGTACATGCCCGAGGCGATCACGGACTGGATCGCGTCGAGCTCCTTCTGGTCCCACGTGGTGGTCGCGAGCGGGTAGGGTTTGCTCATGTCGGCTTCAGGCTCAGGTAGTGGTGATAGGTCGCGCGGATGCCGTCTTCCAGGCTGGTGGCCGGCCTCCAGCCCCAGGCGCCCTGGCGCTCGGTGGAAACGAGCTTCTGCTTCATGCCGGCCGGCTTGCTGGTGTCGTGCACGAAGCGGCCGCTCCAGCCGATCACCTGCGCGGCGATGCGGTAGTAGTCGTTGACGGAATGATCGCTGCCCACGCCCACGTTCATCGTGTCCGGCAGCGTCTCGAAGGACTCCACCGCGCGCCAGATCGCGTCGGCGAGGTCCGGGGCGAACATGAACTCGCGCCGCGCCGTGCCGTCGCCCCAGATCTCCACCTCGGCACGGCCCTGCGACTTCGCGACGTGGACCTTGTGGATGATCGCGGGCACGAGGTGCGAATGCTTCGGGTCGAACTTGTCGTGCGGCCCGTACAGGTTGCAGGGGATCAGCGTCTTGTACGACAGCGCCGGCTGCTCGCGCGTGACGTACTGGCACAGGCGGGCGACCGCGATCTTCGCCAGCGCATAGCCTTCGTTGGTCGGCTCCAGCTCGCCCTTGAGCACCATCTCCTCGCGCAGCGGATTCTCCGCCTCGCGGGGGTACATGCAGGAGCTGCCCAGGTTCAGCAGCCGCGGCACGCCGGCGGCGCGCGCCGCCATGACGATGTTGCGGCCCAGGTCCAGGTTGGTGACCAGGAAATCCACGGGCGCGGCGATGTTCGCCTGGATGCCGCCGACGCGCCCCGCCGCGTGGATCACCACGTCCGGCTTGAGCCTGCGCACGAAGTCGGCGGTGGCCTGGGCGTCGCGCAGGTCGAGCTCGCGGCTGGTAGGCGCCACGAGCTTCCAGCCGGCCGCCGCCGGGAACTCGGCCACGTTGCGGCCCACCATGCCGCTGCCGCCCGTGAGCAGCACGGTGCCTTTGGCTGCGGCCATCGTCAGCCCTGGTTGCGCAGCGCCTTGTGGCCGCGCTTGTAGACCTCTTGGTCGATCCTCGCGAGCTCGAGGTCGGCCTCGGCCATCTCGCGCACCAGCTCCTTGAAGGTCGTGCGCGGGGTCCATCCGAGCTTCTCGCGCGCCTTGCTGGCGTCGCCGAGCAGCGTCTCGACTTCGGTCGGGCGGAAGTAGCGCGGGTCCACCTCCACCACGCAGCGCCCCTGCGCGTCGAAGGCCTTCTCCTCGACGCCCTTGCCCTTCCAGGAGAGCTGCATGCCGAGCACCGCCGCCGCTTCGTCCACGAAGTGGCGCACGCTGTACTGCACGCCGGTGGCGATGACGAAGTCCTCGGGCTTGTCCTGCTGCAGCATGAGCCACTGCATCTCGACATAGTCACGGGCGTGGCCCCAGTCGCGCAGCGAGTCCAGGTTGCCCAGGTACAGCCGCTCCTGCAGCCCCAGCTTGATGCGCGCCAGCGCGCGCGTGATCTTGCGCGTGACGAAGGTCTCGCCGCGCAGCGGCGACTCGTGGTTGAACAGGATCCCGTTGCAGGCGTACAGCCCGTAGGCCTCGCGGTAGTTCACCGTGATCCAGTACGCGTACAGCTTGGCGACCGCATACGGGCTGCGCGGGTAGAAGGGCGTGGTTTCCTTCTGCGGCGTTTCCTGCACCAGGCCGTAGAGCTCGGAGGTGGAGGCCTGGTAGAAGCGGCTCTTCTTCTCCAGCCCCAGGATGCGGATCGCCTCCAGGATGCGCAGCGCGCCCAGGGCGTCCGAGTTCGCCGTGTATTCCGGCTCCTCGAAGGACACGGCCACGTGGCTCTGCGCCGCCAGGTTGTAGATCTCGTCGGGACGCACCTTGCCGATGATGTGGATCAGGCTGGACGAGTCCGTCATGTCGCCGTGGTGCAGCACGAAGCGCCCGTCGGACACGTGCGGGTCCTGGAACAGGTGGTCGATGCGGTCGGTGTTGAACAGCGAGGTGCGGCGCTTGATGCCGTGCACCTCGTAGCCCTTGGCGAGCAGCATTTCGGCGAGGTAGGCACCGTCCTGGCCGGTGACGCCGGTGATGAGGGCGATTTTCTTGGTCATGCTTTGGGACCGTCGGTGAGGATGGGCTGGCCGGTGAAATCAATATCCGCGCACCCCGTCTGGCCGAGGGGCGCGAGGTTCCGCGTCGCACCGGGCCGAGCCGGGCTGCGGAACGAGTCCCGCTCTGCGGCGGGTCGGTCCCGTATTCTAGCGTCGTGCCCCTGCAGCCCGGCCGTAGGCCATTCCTTTATGGAAACAAGTCGGCAGCGGACAACGGCACCCCCGCCCTGTCCTTGGCGGAAAGCTGGGGCTCGGCGATGCCCGCGGCAGCGAGCCCCCAGTCGATCCCGAGGGCCGGATCGTCCCAGGCGATGCAGCGCTCGTGCTGCGGGGCGTAATAGTCGGTCGTCTTGTAAAGGAAGTCGGCCGTTTCGCTCAACACGAGGAAACCGTGGGCGAAGCCTGCCGGCACCCACATCTGGCGATGGTTTTCCTCGGACAGCTCGAAGCCGGCCCACCGGCCGAATGTCGGGGAGGAGCGCCGGATGTCCACCGCGACGTCGAAGACCGCGCCGCGGACCACCCGGACCAGCTTGCCCTGCGGCTGCTGCAGCTGGTAATGCAGGCCCCGGAGCACGCCGCGCGCCGACCGGGAATGGTTGTCCTGCACGAAGTCCGCGTCCACGCCCGTGGCCTCGCGGAACACCTTGCGGTTGAAGCTCTCGAAGAAGAACCCGCGGGCATCGCCGAACACCTTCGGCTCCAGCACCAGCAGGTCCGCGACTTCGGTGCGGGTGACCTTCATCGGGTGCCGATCCCCTCGTTCAGCACCCGCAGCAGGTACTGCCCATACCCGTTCTTCTTCAGCGGCTCCGCCAGCTTCTCCAGCTGGCCGCCGTCGATGAAGCCCGAGCGCCAGGCGATCTCCTCGGGGCAGGCGATCTTCAGGCCCTGCCGGTGTTCCAGCGTGGCGATGAACTGGCTCGCCTCCAGCAGGCTGTCGTGGGTGCCCGTGTCCAGCCAGGCATAGCCCCGCTGCATGATCTGCACGGACAGCTCCCGCTTGGCCAGGTAGGCCTGGTTCACCGCGGTGATCTCCAGCTCGCCGCGGGCGCTGGGCTTGACCGCCTTGGCGATGTCGACCACCTGGTTGTCGTAGAAATAGAGGCCCGTGACCGCGTAGTTGCTCTTGGGCTTGGCGGGTTTTTCCTCGATGCTGCTGGCCTTGCCGGCCTTGTCGAAGGCCACCACGCCGTAGCGCTCCGGGTCCTGCACGTGGTAGGCGAAGACGGTGGCGCCTTCGGCCTGCGCATCGGCCTCGCGCAGCATGGGCACCAGGTCGTGCCCGTAGAAGATGTTGTCGCCCAGCACCAGCGCGCTCGGGTCCTTGCCCACGAACTTGTCGCCGATGATGAAGGCCTGCGCCAGCCCGTCCGGGCTGGGCTGCACCGCGTACTGGATGTTCAAGCCCCACTGGCTGCCGTCGCCCAGGAGCTGCTGGAAGCGCGGGGTGTCCTGCGGGGTGCTGATCACCAGCACGTCGCGCATGCCCGCCAGCATCAGCGTGCTGAGCGGGTAGTAGATCATCGGCTTGTCGTAGACCGGCAGCAGTTGCTTGCTGATGGCGAGCGTGGCGGGGTGCAGGCGGGTGCCTGAACCGCCGGCGAGGATGATGCCTTTGCGTCGGGTCATGGGGTCAGAGGATTTCCTGCAGCATTCGCGCGACGCCCTGTTCCCAGGGCGGCAGCACCAGGCCGAAGGCGGCCCGGAAGCGCGAGGTGTCCAGCCGCGAATTATGTGGCCGGCGGGCCGGCACCGGAAACGCGGAGGAGGGAATGGGCAACACCCGGTCCGCATCCGCCTTCAGGACTTGCCCCGCCTGGCGCGCCCGGGCAACGACGAATCGGGCGTAGCCGTGCCAGCTGGTCTCGCCGCCGGCGGCGACGTGGAAGATGCCGCCGGGAGCCTGGCCCGCCATCCAGCCGCGCACCGCGTGGGCCGTCACGTCGGCCAGCAGGTCCGCTCCGGTGGGGGCGCCGACCTGGTCGTCCACCACCTTCAGTTCCTCGCGCTCGCGCGCCAGCCGCAGCATGGTCTTGGCGAAATTGCCGCCCCGCGCCCCATACACCCAGCTGGTGCGCAGGACCAGGTGGCGCGGCAGGGCCTGCGCGACCGCCTGTTCGCCCTCCAGCTTGGTGCGGCCGTAGACGCTCAGCGGCCCGGTCGCATCGCCTTCCCGCCAGGGGCGGGTGCCGCTGCCGTCGAACACGTAATCCGTGGAATAGTGGACCAGCGCCGCGCCGCCCTCCGCCGCCGCCTGCGCGATCGCCGCCGGCGCCCGTGCATTGACGGTGCGCGCCTGCTCCGCGTCCGCTTCCGCCTTGTCGACCGCCGTGTAGGCGGCGGCATTGACGATGAGGTCGGGCCGCACCTGCGCCACGGTGCGCGCCACTCCCGCCGGGTCGGCGAGGTCGCCGCACAGGCCGCCCTCGCCCGCCCGGTCCAGGGCCACCAGCTCGCCCAGCGGCGCCAGGCTGCGCTGCAGTTCCCAGCCCACCTGGCCGTTGCGGCCGAACAGGAGGATCTTCACCGCCGGCCTACGCCGCCTCGGCGTACT
>DASWUI010000092.1:0-3421 GCA_036401715.1 Ramlibacter sp.
TGCCGAAGAGGCGGGGACGGTGGGCGTCGAAGGAGGAAATCTGGGCGGATGCGGTCACGGCTGGGCTCGCTGCGGGCAGTCTATCCGCCAAGACGTGCGGCCCCACCCGTTTGTGACACGCCCGGGTCTTTCTCCCTCTGACCCACGCAGTGCGCTAGATTCACCCGGTGATACCCGCCACCCTCCCGGCCTCGATCCTCGACCGCGTCCTGGGCCTGGCGCTGTCCCCTGCGGCCCCGGATGCCGGCAATCGTGTGTCCATCGAGGGCCTCGCCTTCGGCCCCGGCCAGGACGGCGCGACCGAGCTGCGCATCCTCAGGTTCGAGGCCTCTGCGCTGCGGCTGTCCTCCGGCCCGTTCACGCTGGAGATCGGCAAGCTGGCCTTGCACCAGCTCGCGGCCCAGGTCCGCACGGAAGGCGGCAGGCCGCGGCTGCACGCGGCGAACGCTGCCAGCGCCGAATTCTCCGGGGTGAAGGCCTACGGGCCGCTGGCGTTGCCGCCCCCGCCCGGGCCGGCGACGCACGTAGTGCACGTCCACGGCGCCACGCCGGCATCCTCCCCTGGCGCATCCGCCCCCGCCACGTCGTGGTCGCTCGCGCCGCTCGCCGCCGCCGAGGGCACGCTGCGCGCGGAGATCGTCGATGCGCACCTCCTGTTCGATGCCGACGTGACGGTGCCGATCCGGCAGGGGCTGGTCGAATTCAGGGACGCCACGGTCGAGCACGTGGGACCGGACTCGCGCATGGGCGCCAGCCGGCTCGGCATCTACGTCGATGCCCCCAACGGGCGCAGCTACCTTTACCAGTTTGCTTCCGCCCCGGTCGCCGGGGTGGAGTACGAGCGGCGCGGCGCCATGCTCGGCCCCTGGGTCACGGACCGCGGGCGCCTGCACCTGCAGCCCTTCGGCGAGTGGCTGCTGCGCCAGCTTGCCGGCGGGCAGGCGCTGGGCGTCACCGAGCAGGCACGACTGCTGTTCGATCGCACCAGGGTGTCCGGCGAAGTGCGGCTCGGCGACGGCAGGTTCGCCGCGCCCTGGCTGCAGGCCGAGCTGGCCGGACGCGCCGAGGGCCGCAACGCGGTGCGGCTTCACTCGGTCGCGGTCGGCCGCGAGCTGGACGTGGAGATGGGCGCCCTGTCGGCGCGCAACGTCGTGCTCGGATCGGGACCGACCCGGGCGCGCTGCGACGAGATCACGGGCGCGCTCACGCTGCGGGTGTTCGTGGACGCCGGGCAGTTGCGCTTCGCCTTCGAGCTCGGGCAGGTGCGGATGGCGGGGCTGCATCTGCAGCGCCAGCCCGCGCAGCCCGCCTGACGCTCAGCGCCTGAACTGCAGCAGCACCAGCCAGGGCCGGCGGCTGAGATGGCCCCGGCACGGAAGTTCGCCGGCTCCGCATTCGCGGTCGGCCTGCGCGCCGGTGAGGTAGGCATCGCTCAGCACCTTCCTGCCGTTCACCGCCATCTGCGAAAGCGTCACCGAATTGAGCACATTGCCACCGATGGTTTCCAGGCCGTCGTCGCTGCCTGCGCCCGCGTGCACGACCAGGTCGCAGTGCATGGGAAATCCCTGCTCCGCCGGGCGAGCCGCCATGGCCGCGGCCAGGGCCTCGAAGCGGGTGGTGCCCGCGGTGCCGGCACGCGTGGCGCACAGCAGGTCCCCGGCGCGCGGCGGCGTGGTGGCGGCATCGCAGGCGCGGAAGGCATGGCTTGGCTCCCCGCCCTGCGCTTCGGCGGCGGAGGCGTCGAGCGCGGCCCGCACGTAGTCGGAATGGCTGTCCGAAAACGCGAACTCGGCGGCTTCGAAGCCCGCGGTCCTCATGAGGTGGCTGATGAAGGCCGCGGACCAGGGCGTGTCCACGATGGCGGCGCGCAGCAGCGCTTCGTGGACCGCCACCCGTGCCGGGTCCGGCTCGCTGCCGTCGGCCGCCGGCGGCGGCAGGGCTTGCGCGCGGGCGACGCGTCCGGCGCTGGTCATGAGGCTGGCCGGGTCGGCTTCGGACAGCGCGCGCCAGAACCCGGCGACGCGCTGCCATGCAGGCACGGACTCGCCCACCGGCCTGCCCCAGCCCGCTTCATGGAAGCCGGTGCGGAAGATGCCACCGTCGCGCCCGATGGTCGGCGCGCCGAAGAACTGGTGCTGCCGGCGCGCTTCGTCGATCGCGAGCCGGATGCGCGCATCGCCGGGGACGCGGCCAGCGGTTTCGGCGCAGGCCGGCGTGGGCAGGCCCCCCGCAGGTTGCGGCCATCCGGCACAGCCGGCGAGCAACGCGGCAAGGAGGAATCCAGCGAGGCGGAACGTCATCCGCCCATTGTGCCCAGCGGGCTACTTCGCGGGCTTCCTCGTCTTGCGCGCGGCCTCCAGCGCCGCCGCCTTTTCCGCGTGCTTCTCGGCGCGCGTGCGGCGGGGCTTGGGCTTCTTCGTGTCCTTGGCCTCGTGCGTTTCCTTGGCGGCCTTCTTCTCCTTGGCCTGCGGGTGGTGCGTGCGCACCAGCCGCTCGAGCGCGCTCGGCTTGGGCAGCAGCGCCTGCGCCTTGCGCTTTTCCCGCTCCTCCTTGAGCAGCCGGCGCTCCTCGATCAGGGCGGCCTCGGCTTCGGACGGCTCCTGGGCCTCCCCGGCTTCCATGCGCCTCGCCACGGCGCGATGCAGCGCCTGGCCGTTGGCCGAGATCCTCTTCGTCAGTGATGCGGTGCGAATCGGCATGGGGCAGCTCCTCATGGTGCGGGAAGGCCACTGTAGGCGAGCGCGGCGCGCCGCGCCAGTCCGCTGGTTACCATCCACATCCCATGTCCTCCCTCCCGCACAGCCCCGCCGCCGACCGCAACAAGGAGCCCATCCTCGCCGTGCTGCGCGAACTGCTGGGCTCGCGCGGCTCGGCCCTGGAAATTGCCGCCGGCACCGGGCAGCACGCCGCGTGGTTCGCGGCTGCCCTGCCCGGCTGGAAGTGGCTGCCGAGCGAGGCGGACGCCTCCATGCTGCCGGCGATCGCCGCGCGCATCGCCGAGGCCGGGTTGTCCAACGTGCGAGAGCCCGTGCTGCTGGACGTGGCGGCACCGCAATGGCCGACGCCGCAAGCACCCTTCACGGAACGCTTCGACCTCATCTATTGCGCCAACATGCTGCACATCGCGCCCTGGAGTGCCTGCGCCGGATTGATGGCGGGTGCCGCGCGGCAGCTTGCGGCCGGCGGGCGGCTCGTCACCTACGGCCCCTACTTCGAAGCGGGGCAGGCGCCGGTGCCCAGCAATGTTGCCTTCGACGAGAGCCTGCGCGCGCGCAACCCGGAATGGGGCATCCGGCAACTGGACGCGGTGGCCGCGCAGGCGGCGCGCAGCGGGCTCGCGCTGCAGCAGCGCCATGCGATGCCGGCCAACAACCTGCTGCTGGTGTTCACCGCCGCGGCGGCTGCGCGCCCGGCAGCACGC
>DASWUI010000093.1:0-2275 GCA_036401715.1 Ramlibacter sp.
GCTGCTCCTTGTCCACCAGCGCCTTGAGGATCTTGGCCACCGCCAGCGGCTGCAGTTCCTCGTCGGTCTGCACCAGGATCGCGCGGTCCGCGCCGATGGCCATCGCCGTGCGCAGCGTCTCCTGGCACTGCTGCACCCCGCAGGACACCGCGATCACCTCGCTCGCCACGCCCCTTTCCTTCAGCCGCACAGCCTCTTCCACCGCGATCTCGTCGAAGGGGTTCATGCTCATCTTCACGTTCGCGATGTCCACACCCGTGTTGTCCGACTTCACCCGGACCTTCACGTTGTAGTCCACCACCCGCTTGACGGGAACGATGATCTTCATGGTCGACCTCACTGCTGCTGGTTGGCCAGGCCCTTGTCGCGGATCACCTTGCCCCACTTCTCGTAGTCGGCCCTGGTGCGCGCCGCCAGCTGCGCGGCCGGCTGGTAATGGGCGATCGCGCCGGCCTTGAGCATGCGCTCCTGCACGCCCTTGTCCGCCAGGATCGCGGCGAGCTCCTTGTTGACGCGGTCCACCACGTCCTGCGGCGTGCCCTTGGGCGCCAGCAGGCCCCCCCAGGACACCGCGTCGAAGCCCTTGAAGCCCTGCTCGGCGACCGTCTTCACCTCGGGCAGCACGCCCACGCGCTGCGGCGAGCCGACGGCGATGGCGCGCAGCCTGCCGGAGCGGATGTGCGGCAGCGCCGCGACCAGGTCCGCGTACATCATCGGCACCTGGCCGCCGATGGTGTCGGTGATCGCCGGCACGCCGCCCTTGTAGGCGACGTGCTGCATGTCGAAGTCGCCCAGCTGCTTGAGCAGCTCCATGCTCAGGTTGCCGAAGCTGCCGACGCCGGAGCTGGTGTAGCTCAGCTGGCCGGGGCGCGCCTTGGCGTGCGTGATCAGCTTCTGCACGTCGGTGACCGTCGGCATCAGCTGCGGGTTGACCACCATCACGATGGGCAGGTCGTACACGGTGGCGACCGGCACGAAGTCCTTCACCGTGTCGTAGTCCACCGACTTGTACATGTGCGGCGCCAGCAGCGTGGGCGTGGCCAGCATCATGAAGGTGTAGCCGTCACCGGCGGTCTTGGCGACCTGCGCCGCCGCGATCGCCCCCGAGGCGCCCGGCTTGTTCTCCACCACCACCGGCTGCTTCAGGCGCAGCGAGAGCTGCTCGCCGACGATGCGCGAGGCGGTGTCGGTGGGCCCGCCCGGCGGGAAGGGCACCACCAGCTTGATGGGCTTGCTGGGCCAGGCCTGGGCGGCGGCTTGCGCGGCCAGCAGGGGCAGCGCGCAAAGCACGAGGGCGCGGCGGGTGAGCCGCGAGAGCGAATGGGTAATGCGCATGCGTGGTTCCTCGGGATGCGTCAGATGACGCCTTGGGTCTTGCGTCAGATGACGCCTTGGGTCTTCAGTTCGGCGATGCGGGCGGCGTCCAGGCCGGCCAGCTCGCGCAGGATCTCGGCGGTGGCTTCGCCCAGCTGCGGCGGCGCCAGGCGCACCGGCAACCGTTCGCCGTCGATCCGGTAGGGCGGTGCCATCACGTGCGTGTGGCCCGCCACGGGGTGCGGCTGCTGCGTGACCAGCCCCGCGCTCGCCGCGCGCGGCGAGGTGAGCGCCTCGTACAGCCCCAGCACTTCGCCGCAGGGGATGCCCACCGCGGCCAGCCGCTGCAGCAGCAATGCGCGCGGGCGCGCGCGCAGCTCGGCCAGCAGCTGCGGCACGAGCGTGTCGCGGTTCTGCCCGCGCACCAGGTTGGTCTTGTAGCGCTCGTCCGCCGCGAGGTCGGGCCGCTCGATCACGTCGATGCAGAAGCGCTCGAACTGCGCGTTGTTGCCCACCGCGATGATCAGGGGGCCGTCCTGCGCGTCGAACACGCCGTAGGGGACGATGGAAGGATGGGCATTGCCGTAGCGCGGCGGGTCCTTCTCCATCAGCAGCGCTTCCAGCCCGTAGTACGCCGTGACCATCAGGCCGCAGTCGAACAACGCCATCTCCACGTGCCGGCCGCGTCCCGTGCGCTGGCGCTCGAACAGCGCCGCCAGCACGGCCTGCGCCGCGTACATGCCGGTGAACATGTCCACCGCCGCCACGCCGAACTTCAGCGGCGGCTGGGTCGGCTCGCCGTTGATGGCCATCAACCCCGCCTCGCCCTGGATCACCAGGTCGTAGCCGGGGCGCGCCGCTTCCGGGCCGTGCCGGTCGTAGCCGGACACCGAGCAGTAGATGATGTCCGGCTTGACCGCCTTCACCTGCTCGTAGCCCAGGCCCATCTTCTCGGCGCCGC
>DASWUI010000094.1:0-2836 GCA_036401715.1 Ramlibacter sp.
CTGGTGTTCCGCCAGAAGCCGGAATACACGATGACGATCGTCTCGGGCTGCCTGCTGGTGGGGCCCTTCCTGGCGATGGGGCTGTACGAGGCCAGCCGGCGGCGGGAGCGGGGCGAGCCGGCCAGCCTGTCCGAGTCGCTGACCTGCTGGGACCGCCACCTGGGCAGCATGGGCCTGCTGGTGCTGGTCCTCACGGTGCTGGAGCTGCTGTGGGGCCGGGCCTCGCTGGTGGTGTTCGCGGTGTTCTTCGACACCGGCATGCCGTCGACGGCCAGCGTGCTGGACGCCGTGTTCAACCCGCGCAACTGGCAGTTCCTGGCCGTGTACGTGGCGGTCGGCAGCGTGTTCGCCGCGCTGGTGTTCTGCACCACGGTCGTGGCCATCCCGATGATCCTGGACCGCGACACCGACGCGGTCACCGCGGGCCTCACCAGCTTCCGCGTCGTGCTGGAGAACCCGGCGGCGATGCTGTTCTGGGGCGCGCTGGTGGTGGCGCTGACGCTGCTGGCGCTGTGGCCGTGGTCGCTGGGGGTGCTGCTGGTCGGGCCCTGGCTGGGGCATGCGACGTGGCATGCGTACCGGGATGCGGTGGGGTGGGAGGCCTGACGGCGGTCGCGGTTCGGGCTGCGCCGGTCACCCCGCCGCAACCAGCTCCCTCGCCAGCTCCGCCATCGCCTGCGGCGTCCGGTCCCTCGGCGCCACCACCCGTGCCTGTCCGAAGCCCTTGAAGTTCCGCTGCGTCGAGCCCGCATACCCCGGGTCGTAGTGCTTCACCAGCAGCTCGCGCACCACCGCCTCGATGTCGCCCGCGCGCACCTGGGCCTGCCAGGCTTCCACCTGCTCGCGCCCGCGCAGCTGCACCAGGGCGTCCAGGCGCTGGCAGAAGAAGGCCGGGTCCTCGCGGAAGAAGGCGTAGTCCTCCAGCAGCAGCCGCACCCGCTCCTCGTCGGCCAGCTCCAGCCGCAGGCACTCGCTGGCCCGCATCGCCGTGATCAGCGCCTCCGGCACCGCCACGTTGCCGACCTTCTTGCTCTCGCTTTCCACGTACACCGGCCGCGCCGGATCGAAGCCGCGCAGCTTGTCCCACACGAGGGTGTCGAAGCGCTTCTGCGTCGGCTGCGGCTGCCCCGGGATCAGCCCCAGCACCGAGCTGCGGTGGCTGGCCAGCCCCTCGAGGTCGAGCACCTGCGCGCCCGCGGCTTCCAGCGCCTGCAGCAGGCGCGTCTTGCCCGATCCCGTGGGGCCGCACACGACCCGATAGGACAGCCGCTGCGCCAGCGCCGGCAGCTGCTCCAGCATCGCCGCGCGAAAGGCCTTGTAGCCGCCCTCGACGATGTGCACGTGGAAGCCGATCTGCCCCAGCACCAGCGACAGCGAGCCGCTGCGCTGGCCGCCGCGCCAGCAGTACACCAGCGGCTTCCAGCCCTTGGGCTTGTCCATCACCTCGCGCTCGATGTGGCGCGCGATGTTGGCCGCCACCAGCGCGGCGCCGCGCTTGCGCGCCTCGAAGGGGCTGACCTGCTTGTAGAGGGTGCCCACCTCGTGCCGCTGCGCGTCGTCCAGGGAAGGCCAGTTGATCGCGCCCGGCAGGTGGTCCTCGGCGAACTCGCCTTCGCTGCGGGCATCGATCACCGCATCGAACTCCCCCAGCCGCGCCACGGCGTCGCTCGCCGCAATGGGCTTCACGGGCATCAGGAAGCCTCCCCCAGGATTGCCCGCTTGGCGGGCTGCTCCTCCCCCCTCCGCAAGCGGGGGGGGCGAGCGCCTTCGGGCGGCCGTGCGGCGCTCATTTGAGGAGTTTCTTGAGTTCCGGCCAGACGTTGTCCAGCATGCGCGGATGCGCCTCCTGCTTCGGGTGGATGCCGTCCGCCTGGAACATGGCACGCGCGTCGGGGCCGTCGGCCACTCCCTTGAGGAGGAAGGGCACCAGTCCGGCCTTGTACTGCTTCGCCACCTTCTCGAACACGGCGGTGAAGCGCTTCGTGTAGTCGCTGCCGTAGTTGGGCGGCACCTCCATGCCGACCAGCAGCACGCGCGCGCCGGCCTTCTGGGCCGCCTGCGTCATGTGGGCGAGGTTGTCCTCGGTGCCGGACAGCGCCAGTCCGCGCAGGGCGTCGTTGCCCCCCAGTTCGATGATGACGTGCGTGGGCTTGTGCTGCGCCAGCAGCGGCGCCAGGCGCGATCGCCCGCCGGAGGTGGTGTCGCCGCTGATGCTGGCGTTGACCACCTTCGCGGCGATCTTCTCCTTCGCCAGGCGCTGTTCCAGCAGCGCGACCCACCCGGTTCCGCGCTTCAGGCCATACTCGGCACTCAGCGAATCGCCCACCACCAGGATGACCGGCGTGCCGGCGGCCTGCACGGCCGCGGCCGCGCCGCCCGCCAGGAGGGCCGCGATAAAGTCACGGCGCCGCCACCAGAACAACTGCATGCCAGATCCCATCATCTCCGTCGAACACGTTTACAAGTCCGTCACCGATTCCACGGGGACACTCGACATTCTCCGCGATATCGATTTCTCGCTGGCGCCCAGGGAAACCGCCGCCATCGTGGGTGCTTCGGGCTCGGGAAAAAGCACGCTGCTGTCCATCATCGCCGGCCTGGACACGCCGACGCGCGGCACCGTGCGGCTGGCCGGACAGGACCTGTTCGCGATCGACGAGGATGCGCGGGCCGAACTGCGCGCGCGCAAGGTCGGATTCGTGTTCCAGAGCTTCCAGCTCATGGGCAACCTGACGGCGCTGGAGAACGTGATGCTGCCGCTGGAACTGGCGGGCCGCCGGGACGCGCGCAAGGCCGCTGGCGAGATGCTGGGGCGCGTCGGCCTGTCCGAGCGGCT
>DASWUI010000095.1:0-4296 GCA_036401715.1 Ramlibacter sp.
CGCGTGAGGTCGGCCTCGGTGGCCTTGGCCGCCATGGCGCCGGGCAGCTTGTCGATCAGGCTGGAGAGGCCGCCCATCTGCTTCATCTGGCGCAGCTGGTCGAGGAAGTCGTTCAGATCGAAGCCCCCACCGCTCTTGACCTTGGCCGCGAGCTTCTGGGCCGAAGCCATGTCGACCCCGGCGGTGACCTGCTCGACCAGGGCCACGATGTCGCCCATGCCCAGGATGCGGCCGGCGTGGCGCTCGGCGTCGAACACCTCCAGGCCGTCGATCTTCTCGCTCACGCCCGCGAACTTGATCGGCGCCCCGGTGATCTGGCGCACCGACAGCGCCGCGCCGCCGCGCGAATCGCCGTCCAGCTTGGTCAGCACGATGCCGGTGAGCGGCAGCGCCTGGCTGAACGCCTTGGCGGTGTTCACCGCGTCCTGGCCCTGCATCGCGTCGACCACGAACAGCGTCTCCACCGGGTTCAACGCCGCGTGCAGCTCGCGGATCTCGCACATCATGGCCTCGTCGATCGCCAGCCGGCCGGCGGTGTCGACCAGCAGCACGTCGACGAAGTGCTTGCGCGCGTAGTCGAGCGCGGCCAGGGCGATGTCGACCGGCTTCTGGTCGGCGTGCGAGGGGACCCACTCGGCGCCGGCCTGGTGCGTGACCGTCTTCAGCTGCTCGATGGCCGCCGGGCGGTAGACGTCGCCCGACACGGTCAGCACCTTCTTGCGGCGCGCCAGCAGGTGCTTGGCCAGCTTCGCGGTGGTGGTCGTCTTGCCCGCACCTTGCAGGCCGGCCATCAGGATCACCGCCGGCGGCTGGGCCGCGAGGTTGATGTCGCTGACGCCGGCGCCCATGGTGGCGACCAGTTCGCGGTGGACGATGCCCACCAGCGCCTGGCCGGGGTTGAGCGAGCCCACCACCTCCTGGCCCAGCGCCTTTTCCTTCACGCGCGCGATGAAGTCGCGCACCACGGGCAAGGCGACGTCCGCCTCGAGCAGCGCCATGCGCACCTCGCGCAGCATCTCCTGCACGTTTTCTTCGGTGATGCGCGCCTGGCCGCGCATCTGCTTGACCAGCCGGGAGAGTTTGTCTGAGAGGGCAGATGCCATGGGGAGTGGGGGTTGCGCCACACGGTGGGCGCGGGGCGGAAGAGCCCGCAAGGGGGCCGGGCTAAACTTGTCCCATGATTTTATCCAGTGCGTCCCCGGCCGGTGTGGTGCTGACCCTGGCGGCCGCGGCAGCCTACGCGGTTCCGGCGGCGGGTGCCTCGCGGCTCAGCGAGCAGGCCGCGCGCAAGGCCCTGCTGGTGGCCTGGCTGCTGCATGCGGCGACACTGGTGTGGGGCCTGTTCGGAGACGAGCCGCGCTTCGGCTTCGCGCCCGCCCTGTCGGTCACCGCCTGGCTGGTGCTCACCGTGTATGCGGTGGAGCGGCAGATGTTCCCGCAGCTGCGTTCGCGCTGGGCGCTCGCCGGGCTGGGGTCCGCGGCGGTCCTGCTGGCCCTGTTGTTCCCCGGGACGCCGCTGCACGTGGCCGCCTCGCCCTGGCTGTCGCTGCACTGGGCGCTGGGGGTGGCGGCCTACGGCCTGTTCGCCGCCGCGGCGGTGCACGCCTGGCTGCTGCAGCGGGTGGAGCACAGCATGCGCAGCGCCGCCGAACCCGAGGCGGGCATGCCCCTGCTGACGCTGGAGCGCCTGACCTTCCGCTTCGCCGCGGCCGGCTTCGTCCTGCTGTCGGCGACGCTGCTGGCCGGCATCTTCTTCTCCGAGAAACTCTATGGGCGCGCCTGGCGCTGGGACCACAAGACGGTGTTCTCGGTGCTGTCCTGGGTGGCCTTCGCCGGCCTGCTGCTCGGGCGCATGCGCTTCGGGCTGCGCGGCCGCCGCGCGGTCAACTTCATCTACGTCGGCTCGCTGCTGCTGCTGCTGGCGTACGTGGGCTCGCGCTTCGTGCTGGAAGTGGTGTTGAGGCGCGGCTGATGAAATACCTGGTCCTCCTGGCCGTCCTGGTCATCGCTTACATGATGTGGCGCAACGCGCGCCTGGAAAACCGCAAGGACGACCGCCGGCCGCCGCCGGGCACGCCGCAGGAGATGGTGAGCTGCCCCGTGTGCGGGCTGCACTTGCCCAGGCCCGATGCGGTGCGGGGCAGCGACGGGCTGTTCTACTGCAGCAACGAGCACCGCCTGCTGCGCGGCGGCTGAGGACCCGATGGCCGCCCCGTCGACCCCCCCTTCCACCTGGAGCCATTCCACGTGGACCTGGGAGCCGCCGGTGACCGTGATCCCGCCGGAAACGCCGTCCTTCCACCGGCTGTGGGTCGGCTTCATGCTCGCCCGCATCGGCATCGCCGTGGCGCTGCTGCTGCTGCTGGGCGCCCTGATGGCGCTGGAACTCGCGCCCCTGAACCTCTGGCAGCTCGGGCTGTGCGCGACCTACCTCGCCGCGGTGCTGGCCGTGCGGCTGCTCACGCGCCCGGCGCCGCCCGGCCGCAGCTTCGATGCGCAATGGGTGTCCTCCATCGGCATCGACCTGCTCACGTTCTCGACCCTGCACTTCCTGCAGGCCGCGGGGCTGAACTATTCGCCGCTGTTCGCGCTGCCGGTGCTGACCGCCTCCGTGCTGGGCTCGGGGCTGCTGGCGCTGGGCACCGCCGCCGCGGTGACGCTCCTGCTGCTGGTCGACGCCTGGCTGCAGGGGCTGGAACTGGCCGACCACACGGCCCGCACGGTGCAGGCGGGGCTGACCGGCGGCGGCTATTTCGTGGTTGCCGTGCTGGCCAACCAGCTGGCCGTGCGGCTGGAGCGCGAGGAACGGGCGGCGCGCCGCAGCCTGTCGGCCGCGCGCACCCAGGCCCACGTGAACGAGGTGGTGATAGACACGCTGACCGACGGACTGCTGGTGGTGGGCGCGGACTGGCGCATCCATGCCGCCAACCCGTCCGCGCGCGCCCTGCTCGGCTGGCAGGCGCGCGAGTCGCCGGCCTCGCTGGCGCTGGTGTCGCGCCCGGGCTGGAAACCGCTGGCCGCGCTGGCGCAACGGACCTTCCACACCGGCGCGGCGCAAAGCGCCGAGATCGCCCTGGAGCTGGCACCCGGCGAGCGGGTGCACCTGCGGGTGCGCACGCGGCTGACCCTGCCGCAGGATCCCTGGTCCGAAGCCCTGTGCGTCATGTTCCTGCAGGACCTGCGCGAGGCCGAGGCGCAGCTGCGCACGGAGAAGCTCGCCGCCATGGGCCGCATGTCGGCGGCGGTGGCGCACGAGATCCGCAATCCGCTTGCCGCGATCACCCAGGCCAACAGCCTGCTGGCCGAGGAACTGTCGAACCCCGCCCACCAGCAGCTCGCCGCCCTGGTCGGCAAGAACACGCACCGGCTGTCGCAGATCGTCGAGGAGATCCTGAACCTGGTGCGGGTGCAGGCGCCCAGCACCGACTGGCTGGACCTGGACCAGGTGGTCCAGGCGCAGGTGATCGACTGGCAGCGCCACACGCGCGGCAGCGAGCGCGTGCAGCTGCACCTGCACTCCAGCCCCGCCTGGGCGGCGTTCGACGGCGAGCACCTGCGGCGGGTGCTGGTGAACCTGCTGGACAACGCGCTGCGCTATGCGTCGCAGGCGCCGGGCGCGATCGTCGCGGCCACCGACGTGCACGGCGGACAGGCGCGGCTGCACGTGTGGAGCGACGGCGGCCCGCTGGACGCGGGCGTGCAGCGCCACCTGTTCGAGCCGTTCTTCTCGTCGGAGAGCCGCTCCAGCGGCCTGGGCCTGTACATCTGCCGCGAGTTGTGCGACCGCCACGGCGCGCGCATCGCGTATTCGCGTGGCGGCGCGCCCGACGGCAGCGGGCGCGAAGGCAACAACTTCACGGTCACCTTCCGCACGCGGACGACGGTGGTGCCAGGCGGCGCCCCGTTTGACACAATACGCGCCTGATGCCGCAAGCCGCGTCCCCTCCCCACATCCTCGTCGTCGACGACGAACCCGACCTGCGCACGCTGTACGAACTGACGCTGCTGCGCGAGGGCTACCGGGTCGAGGCCGCCGCCACCCTGGCCGAGGCATCGCAGATGCTGGAGCAGCGCAGGTTCGACGCGGTGATCACCGACATGCGACTGCCCGACGGCCTGGGGCTGGAGCTGCTGCAGCGGCTGGGGGCGCAGCAGCGGCCGGAGCGCTGCGTCGTCATGACCGCCTACGGCTCCGCCGAGAACGCGGTGGAAGCGCTCAAGGCGGGCGCCTTCGATTACCTGACGAAGCCGGTGGACCTTAAGCAGTTCCGCAGCGTGGTCGCCTCGGCGATCCAC
>DASWUI010000096.1:0-2235 GCA_036401715.1 Ramlibacter sp.
AGCCTTCGGGAAGCAGCACGCGCATGGGGTCTCCCGGTTCAGTCCAGGTAGCGGGGCGGGTCGGGATCCTGGTCCCAGTCCGGCGGCGGCTCCGGCACCTTCGCGAGCCAGCCTTGCAGCAAGGCGATGTGCTCCCGCTCCTCGGCCTGCAGCCGCAGCGCGGCGCGCCGGACCTCTTCGCTGTCGCTGCGCGCCACCAGCGCCGCGAAGAAGTCGTGCGCCTCGTGCTCGGCCTCGAGCGCGACCTGCAGCGCATGCCAGGGGTGCATCAGGTAGTGGGCCTGCTGCAGGTCGGCGCCGAGCGGCACCTGCTGCCGCGGCGGCGGCGCGGGCGGCTGCTGCCAGCCCATGCTGCGCATCAGCTCCTCGGCGTGCCGCGCTTCCTGCGTGGCGAGCTGGCGGAACAGCGCCGCCGCCTCGCGGTTGTTGTGCGTCTCCAGCACGTCGGCGAACTCGGTGTAGCGCTCGACCGCCTCGCGCTCGAACGCGCAGGCATGCGCCATCAGTTCGTCGAGCGTGCGCGGCGCTGCGGCGGCCTGGCTGCTCACAGTGCGAACTCCGCTTCCAGCTCGGCGACACCGCGGCGCGCGGGTGCCGGCATGCCGGAATAGGGTGCGCGCTGGCCGGCGTACAGCACGCCGATGTTGAAGCCGTCGTCGGTCATGATGCGCTTGGCGGCGCGCGCCGCATCGTCGGTGGGCTCCACCGGCGCCGGATGCACCATGTTCTTCCAGTCGCGCTGCTCGGGCCGGAAGGTGACGCAGGGGCTGAGGATCTCGATGAACGAGAAGCCCGGGTGCCGGATGCCCGCGGCGATGATCTCCGCCGTGGTGTTCTGGTCGCCGGAGAAGGCGCGCGCGACGAAGTTGGCGCCGGAAGCCAGCGCGATCACCAGCGGGTGGAAGGAACGCACGCCGGTGCCGCCGGGGGACAGCTTGCTGTCCCAGTCGGGCTCGGTGGTGGGCGAGGGCTGGCCCTTGGTCATGCCGTACACGTGGTTGTCCATCACGATGTAGGTCAGGTCCACGTTGCGGCGGCAGGCATGCAGGAAGTGGTTGCCGCCGATCGAGTAGCCGTCGCCGTCGCCGCTGGCGACCAGCACGGTGAGATCGGGACGCGCGACCTTCAGGCCGGTGGCGGCGGCCAGTGCGCGCCCGTGCACGCCATGGAAGCCGTAGCACGAGGTGTAGGCCGGGATGCGCGAGGAGCAGCCGATGCCGGAGACCACGGCCACCTCGTGCGGCGGCCGGCCGACGAGCGACAGCGCCTTGGTCACCGAGTTGAGCACGGTGTAGTCGCCGCAGCCGGGACACCAGATCGGCTTGGTGGCCGACTTGTATTGCTGCGCCGCGATCGCCTGCGCGCTCAGGCCGGGGGGATGGCACATGTCGTTCACGGGTGGGTCTCCTGCGGTTGCGCCCATGCCAGCAGGGCGGCACAGATGTCGGCGGGCCGCAGCGGCAGCGGCCCCGGCCGGTGGAAACTCGCCGGCCTTGCGGGCAGGTCGGCCGCGCCGCGCAGGTACTGCAGCAGCTGCGCGCCGTGGTTCTGCTCCACCACCATCACGCGCTGCACGCCTTGCAGGGCGCGCTCCAGCACGGCCGGCTGCAGCGGCGCCAGCAGGCGCAGCACGATCACGCGCAGCTCCAATCCCTGGGCGCGCGCGCGCTGCACGGCCTCGCGCACCGGCCCGGCGCTGGAGCCGAAGGTGATCACCGCGAGCGGCCCCTCGCCTTCGACGTCGGCCCAGCGGCTGCCGTAGTCGCGGTCGCGCAGCTTGCGCAGGCGCTTGTCCAGCTGGCGGCGGTGGTCCGCGGCCTGGCTGCTCGGCACGCCGACCTCGCTGTGCTCCAGGCCGTCGGCGGTGTAGGTCACGCCGGGCGTGCCGGGGATGGCCATGGGCGACACCCCGTTGTCGGTATCGCGGTAGCGCCGGTAATCCGGCGTGTCCGCGGCCGCCGTGCTGCGCACCGCGCTCGAGGCGGGCAGCGCCGGGGCGGCGATGACGGCGCGCGACTGGCCCATGAACTGGTCGGACAGCACGAGCGCCGGTGCCTGCAATGCCTCGGCGAGTTCCACGGCCCAGTGCAGCGTCGCGGCGCAGTCGGAAATGGAGGTGGGCGCGAGCACCAGGCGCGGCGCGTCGCCGTGCAGGCCGCCCACGGCGAAGGACAGGTCGGACTGCTCGCTCTTGGCGGGGATGCCCGTGGACGGGCCGCCACGCATCACGTCCAC
>DASWUI010000097.1:0-2441 GCA_036401715.1 Ramlibacter sp.
CGGGCGTGTAGATGTAGAGGCGGTTGACCATCGCGAACACCGTCGGCTGCAGGTCCGGCGGCATCACGTGGTCGCGCATCGCCACGCCGCGCGTGACCTGCAGGTAGACCAGCTGGTTCGTGTCCGCCGGGTTCCTGCCGACGTGCCTGGCATAGGCGCTGACGAGGTCGTCGACCAGCTTGCGCCAGGCGGCGCGGTCCAGCGGGTTGCGGATGCGCAGTTCGCCCAGGCTGCGGTCGAGCCGGTTCATGTGCTCCTCGAAGCGGAACGGCCGGCCTTCGTAGGCGGGCACCACTTCGTAGACTCCGTCGCCGAAGATGAAGCCGCGGTCCAGGACGCTCACCTTGGCGTCGCGCACGGTGCTGAATTCGCCGTTCAGGTAGCAGGGGAGGGCGGGGATGTCGTTGCTCATGGCGTCATTCTCACATTGCCGCGGTTCGCCTGCGGGCTCACCGCCACAGCATCACCGCCGCGATCGCCAGCCACCCCAGCGTCCAGTTCACCTTCACCAGCAGCGCGATCTGCCCCGCGCGCCTGCCGCCTTCCGGCCAGTCCTGCGCGGCCACGGCGCGCTGCATGCGCTTCCAGGGCGAGAAGAAGATGTGCCCGAACACCAGCACCATCAGCACGCCGAGCCCCGACATCGCGTGCCAGCCGCGCGGGGCCTGCGCGCCGGGGACCTGCATCAGCAGCGGCACGCCGCTGGCCAGCAGTACCGCGATGCTCACGATCACCACGACGAAGAAGCGCCGCAGCACCTGCTCCATCAGGGGCAGCCGCTGCGGCGGCTGCAGCTGCGCGTGCAGCGCGGGGCGCAGCGACAGCAGGACGAACGCCATGCCTCCCATCCAGAAGATGGCGGCGGCGAGGTGCAGGAACAGGAGCAGGTTGCGCATGGATGTCCTTGGGGCGGATGCGCGCGGATTGTGCGCGACTGCCACGCCGGATGCGCCCGTGAGGCTGCCCCGCACCGGGGGGCTTGGGGGCCTCGGGGGTTTCTACTTATAATGGGAGGCTTTCCAAAATTTTCAGGGCTTACACGCGGCGGTCATGCCAACCAGAAGAATCGCGCCGCTGCCTGACGATGACACTCAGGAATCCCCGGTCCAGCCGCTGAGCGCCGACGAGGCGCGCCGCGTGCGCGAACTGAACCCCCCGGTATCCCCGTGGTGGGTGGTCATGGGACAGGCCGGGGTGGGGGTGGCGGCGGCGCTGGTCGCGTGGCTCCTCACCGGGAAGCAGAACGTCGGATGGTCCGTCGCGTACGGAGCTCTGGCCGTGTTGGTGCCCGCGGCGGTGTTCGCCCGGGGGCTGACCGGAAGGTTTGCATCGCTCAACGCGGGAACGGCGGCAGTCGGTTTCCTCGTTTGGGAGATGGTGAAGATCGCCTTGACGCTGGCCATGTTGGCCGTCGCGCCGGGGCTGGTGGCGGGATTGAGCTGGCCGGCGCTGCTGATCGGCTTGATCCTGGCGATGAAGGTTTACTGGGTCGCCCTGGCGTTCGCGCCGCGGCCCAAGACGAAATCGAGCTGAAAGAAACATGGCTGCTGATAGCGCTGCCGCGGCGCACGGTCCGACCGCGGGTGAATACATCGTTCACCACCTGACGTTCCTGCAGAACAAGCCTCCGGCGAACGTCGTCGATTTCTCGGTCTTCAACTGGGACTCCCTGTTCTGGGCCATCCTGCTGGGCGTGCTGTCGTGCTTCTTCCTCTGGAAGGCGGCGCGCAAGGCGACCTCCGGGGTGCCCGGCCGCTTCCAGGCGGCGGTGGAGATCCTGGTGGAGATGGTCGACTCCCAGGCCAAGGGCATCGTCCACAACGCCAACAGCCGCAAGTTCGTGGCGCCGCTGGCGCTGACCGTGTTCGTCTGGATCTTCATGATGAACGCGATGGACCTCTTGCCCGTCGACCTCATTCCCTACATCTGGGAGCGCATCTACGGCGCGACCGGCGGCGACCCGCACCACGCCTACATGCGCGTCGTGCCCACCGCCGACCTCTCCATCACCATGGGCCTGTCGCTGGCCGTGCTGCTGGTGTGCCTGTTCTACAACGTGAAGATCAAGGGCCTGGGCGGCTGGGTGCACGAGCTGTTCACCGCGCCCTTCGGCAGCCACCCGCTGCTGTGGCCCTTCAACTTCCTGATGCAGATCATCGAGTTCGTCGCCAAGACGGTCTCGCACGGCATGCGACTGTTCGGCAACATGTACGCCGGCGAACTGATCTTCCTGCTGATCGCCCTGATGGGCGGTGCCTGGTCGCTGTCGGCCACCGGCATCGGCCTGGCCATCGGCCACATCATCGCGGGCTCCGCCTGGGCGATCTTCCACATCCTGATCATCACGCTGCAGGCCTTCGTGTTCATGATGCTGGCGCTGGTGTACCTGGGCCAGGCCCACGATCATCACTGATCACCCCTTTTCGTTTTCCCCTTTCTCG
>DASWUI010000098.1:0-3895 GCA_036401715.1 Ramlibacter sp.
GTGGGCAAGAAGCCGGAAGAGACGAACCAGCTGGTCTACATCCAGGTCACGCGCGGGGTCGCCTGGCGCGACCACGTGATGCCGCCGGACCTGAAGCCCACCGTGTTCGCGATGGTGAACCGGCTCTACATCTACACCCCGGAGGAGCGCGCGAGGGGCGTCATGTGCATCACCGCGGACGACTTCCGCTGGAAGAAGGCGCACATCAAGAGCACCAGCCTGGCCGGCGCCGTGCTGTCGCGCCAGATGAGCGCCGACGTGGGCGGCAACGAGACCATCATGTTCCGCGACGGCTGGCTCAGCGAGGCGGCGGCATCCAATGTGTGGGTGGTGAAGAACGGCATCGTGCTCGGCCCGCCGAAGGACAACCTGGTGCTGGAGGGCATCCGCTACGGCCTGCTGGAAGAGCTTTGCGAGCAGGCCCGCGTTCCCTTCGAGCTGCGTCGGGTGAGCCGCGAGGAAGTGCTGTCGGCCGACGAGATCCTGCTGTCGTCGGCCACCAAGGAGATCCTGCCCTGCACGGTGCTGGACGGACAGCCAGTTGGGAATGGCCGACCCGGCCCCATCTACGACAAGCTGTTCGCCGGCTACCAGCAAGCCAAACGCCACTGAGCTCCATGTCCGCTTCCATCTTCCCGCCCAAGTCCCTTGCCGCCGCCGGCAAGGAGTCGCTCATCGAGTACCCGTCGCGCTTCCCGATCAAGGTCATGGGCGCGAAGGTGGACGGTTTCGTGCACGCCGTGACGCAGATCGCGGCGCAGTACGACCCGACGTTCGACGCGGCGACGGTGGAACTGCGCGACAGCAGCAAGGGCAACTACCTGGGCATCACCATCACGATCACGGCCACCAGCCGGGAGCAGCTCGACGCCATCTACCTGGCGCTGACCTCGCACCCGATGGTGAAGGTGGTCTTGTAAGCCCGATGGAAGTCAAGGTGCTGGGGCGGGTCGATTACCTGCCCACGTACCGGGCGATGGCGGCCTTCACCGAAGGCCGCGTCGGCGCCACTCCCGACGAACTCTGGATCTGCGAGCACCCGCCGGTGTTCACGCAGGGGCTCGCCGGCAAGGCCGACCACGTGCTCGATCCCGGCGCCATCCCGGTCGTCTCCACCAACCGCGGCGGCCAGGTGACCTACCACGGCCCCGGGCAGGTGGTCGCCTACCCCCTGCTGGACCTGCAGCGGGCAGGCTACTTCGTCAAGGAATACGTGTACCGGCTGGAGGAGGCGGTGATCCGCACCCTGGCCGAGTACGGCGTGACCGGACACCGGGTGGCGGGGGCGCCCGGGATCTACGTGCGGCTGGCCGACCCCGGCTCCCACGAAGCCCTGACCGGACCCGGCCAGGACCCCTTTGCCGGCCTCGGCAAGATCGCCGCCCTCGGCATCAAGGTCAGCCGCCACTGCACCTACCACGGCCTCGCCCTGAACGTGGCCATGGACCTGCAACCCTTCGAACGGATCAACCCTTGCGGTTACGCAGGACTTCGCACCGTCGACCTTTCTACAATCGGCATTTCCACCACATGGAACGAAGCCGCCGCACTCCTGGGCCACAAGCTCGAGGCGCTGCTCTCCTGACCCCGCAAGGACCCCCATGAGCTCCAGCAACGTCGTGCGCGAGGCGCAATCCGTCGAGACCTACGAAGCCACCGCCAAGCAGAAGGCCGCGGCCAAGCTCTCGCGCATCCCGGTCAAGGTGGAGCAGGGCGAGGTGCTGAAGAAGCCCGAGTGGATCCGCGTGAAGGCCGGCTCGGCGAGCTCGCGCTTCTACGAGATCAAGGAGATCCTGCGCGCCCAGAAGCTGCACACCGTGTGCGAGGAAGCCTCCTGCCCCAACATCGGCGAGTGCTTCGGCAAGGGCACGGCCACCTTCATGATCATGGGCGACAAGTGCACGCGCCGCTGCCCGTTCTGCGACGTGGGCCATGGCCGGCCGGACCCGCTGGACGCCAACGAGCCGCAGAAGCTGGCCGAGACGATCGCCGCGCTGAAGCTCAAGTACGTGGTGATCACCAGCGTGGACCGCGACGACCTGCGCGACGGCGGCGCCGGCCACTTCGTCGACTGCATCCGCAGGACGCGCGAGCTCTCGCCGGGCACCACCATCGAGGTGCTGGTGCCGGACTTCCGGGGCCGCGACGACCGCGCGCTGGAGATCCTGAAGGCGGCGCCGCCGGACGTCATGAACCACAACCTGGAAACGATCCCGCGCCTGTACCGGGAAGCGCGCCCGGGTTCCGACTACACCTTCAGCCTGAACCTGCTCAGGAAGTTCAAGGCGATGTTCCCGCACATCCCGACCAAGAGCGGCCTGATGGTCGGCCTGGGCGAGACGGACGAGGAAATCCTTGCAACGATGCGTGACATGCGTGCGCACGACATCGAGATGCTCACGATCGGCCAGTACCTGGCGCCGACCACCTCGCACCTGCCGGTGCGCCGCTACGTGCATCCGGACACCTTCAGGATGTTCGAGCAGAAGGCCTACGAGATGGGCTTCAGCCACGCGGCCGTGGGCGCGATGGTGCGCAGTTCCTACCACGCGGACCAGCAGGCGCACGCGGCGGGCGTCCCGGTCGGCGGCTGATCCCCCGGGGCACCGCCAGGCCGGTGCTCATCCGCGCGCGGCGGAAACACGCTTACGGCTGGAATGGAATAAAACGCTCTCCCCGGCGTTCATCCATTCATCCTTGGGAGGTTTCCGCATGCAAGACGAGTCCATCGATCCCGCGTCCACGGCCCGGCGCGATTTCCTCAAGCTGGCGGGCACGCTGCCGCTGGCGGCCGCGCCCGGCTGGGCTGCGGGGCAGGCGGCGCAGGCGCGCGTGCCGGGCATCGACGCCGCCGACCGGGTGTTCATCACCAACGAGGACTCCAACACGATCGCGGTGATCGACCCGGCGCGCAACGTGGTCGAGGGCACCATCAACCTCACCAGCTTCGACGAGGACCCGCGGCCGCCCTTTCGCTACGTGACGGCGGGGGTGGCGCCCACGCACGCGGCCATGATCCACAAGCCGCTGTACCACGGCTGCATAGACGCGCACGGGGCCGTCCCTTCGCCCGACGGCCGGCTGCTCGCCACCAGCGGGCGCGGCTCCAGCAACGTCTACCTGATCGATGCGGCGCAGCGCCGCGTCATCGGCAACACGCCCAATCCGGCGGCCGGCCCCACCACCAACCCCGAGCGCATCAGCACCGGCATCCTGGTCGGGCGCGAGCCGCACGAGCCGACCTTCACGCGCAACGGCCGCGAGCTGTGGGTCACCGTCCGCGGCGAGGACCGCATCGCGATCGTGGACGTCGAACAGGCGCTGCGGCAGCTGCGCGGCGAGCCCGGCATCACGCCGGTGCGCCTGTTCCTGGGCACCGTCAGCGGACCGGCCCAGGTGTGGTTCGACCGCGCGGGGCAGCTGGCCTTCGTCGCGAGCCAGAAGGTCTCCCGCGTCGACGTGTTCCAGGTGAACGCCGGCGTCGACGGACGCTCGGCGCCGCAGCGCGTGACCACGCTGGACATCGCCGAGCAGGACCGCCCCGGCTTCACCCCCTTCCTCAAGACCAGCCCGGACGGCGGGGAAGTCTGGTTCTCGCACAAGCTGGCGGATGCGGTCTCCAGCCGCTCGACGGCCACCGGCTTCGCCCTGCTGGACAACGTCGCGCTCGGCAACGGCGCGCGCCCCAACCACGTGGAGTTCGTCGAGAACCGCAACGGGAAAGTCGTGTACGCGAGCTTCGCGCGCGTCGACGACGGCGGGCCGGAGGGCGTCGCCTCCAGCCGCATCGCCATCGTGGACCGCAGCGCCGGGCCCGGCGCCCGCAAGGTGGTCGGGAGCTTCTTCTCGCACGGGCGCGAGGCGCACGGCCTCTGGACCAATCCGGCGAACGACC
>DASWUI010000099.1:0-3865 GCA_036401715.1 Ramlibacter sp.
GTACGGCTTCGAGTCCACCGTGCTGCTGGCCATGCTGGGCGGCGCGGCCTTCGCCGCGGAGCGCCCGTTCTACCCGCGCGACATCGCGCAGGCGCTCGCCACGCTGCCACGGCCGCGCGTGCTGGTCACGACCCCGCTGCACCTGAAGGCGCTCCTCGACGCCGGCATCGACCTCCCCGCGATCGACCTCGCCATCAGCGCCACCGCCCCGCTGTCGCCGCAACTGGCGGCACGCGCGGAGGCGGCCCTGCAGGCGCCGCTGATGGAGATCTACGGCTGCACCGAGGCGGGCCAGGTGGCCACGCGCCGCACCACGCAGGCCGCGGAGTGGCACACCTACGAGGGCATCAGCCTCACCGGCAACGGCGAGCACGCGGTCGTGCAGGGCGGCCACGTGCCCGAACCCACCCGGCTGGCCGACATCCTCGAAGTGCTGGAGCCCACGCGCTTCCGCCTGCTGGGACGCTCCAACGACCTGGTCAACATCGCCGGCAAGCGCAGCTCGCTCGCCTACCTGAACCACCACCTCAACAGCATCCCGGGCGTGGAGGACGGCGCCTTCTGGCTGCCTCCCGACGCGGGCGAGCAGGTGGTGCGGCTGGTGGCGGTCGTGGTCGCGCCCCGGCTGGGGCGCGCCGCGCTGCTCGCCGCCCTGCGCGAACGGCTCGATCCGGCCTTCCTGCCCAGGCGCATCCTCCGGGTGGAGGGCTTGCCGCGCGACCCCACCGGCAAGCTGCCGGCCGCGCGCCTCGGCGAGCTGGCGGCGAAGCTGCTGCGGGAGCGCCGGCTTGGCTGAGATGCTGCACGCCCGCGTCCCCGTGCCCGGCGACCATCCGGCCTTCGAAGGGCACTTTCCGGGCAACCCCCTCCTTCCCGGGGTGGTGCTGCTGTCGGAAGCGCTGGAAGTCCTGCTCGCGGATGCGGCCACGCGCACGGCGCTCGGTGCCCAGCCCCGGGTCAGCGCGGTGAAGTTCCTGGCCCCCGTGCGTCCCGGTGCCCGGCTGGAGGTCCGCTGGACGCCGCCGGGGGAAGGACGAATGCGTTTCGAGGTGTGGCGCCATGCCCCCGGCGACGGCGCGTCCGGCGTGCTCGCGGCCAGCGGCCAGGTCGAACGCGGGGGGTCGGCATGAACCCGCCGCGGGCGCCGCGCGCCGCCGCCTGGACCACGCAGGCGGAACGCAGCACGGCCTGGGTGCTGCGGCTGATGCGCTGGATTGCCGTGGCACTCGGGCGCCGGGTCGCGCGCGTGGTGCTGCACCCGATCACCTTCTATTTCATGCTCTTCGGCGGCGCGGCGACGCGTGCCTCGCGCGCCTACCTGCGGCGCGTGCTGGGCCGCGAGCCGCGCTGGTCCGAGCGCTACCGGCACCTCCACCACTTCGCATCCGTCATCCTGGACCGCGTGTACCTGCTGCGCGGGGACTTCCACCTGTTCGACGTGCGCGTGACCGGGGCCGAACACCTGGAGCAGGTGCTGCAGTCCGGAGGCGGCGCCTTCCTGGTCGGCGCCCACCTGGGCAGCTTCGAGGCGCTGCGCGCGCTGGGCGAGTCGCGGCGCGGGCTGCGCATCGCGATGCTGATGTACGAGCAGAACGCGCGGCTGATGAACACCACCTTGCGCGCGGTCGCGCCGAACGCGCAGCTGCACGTGATCGGCCTCGGGCGCATGGAGGCGATGCTGGAACTGCGCGACTGGCTCGACGCCGGCGGCGTCGCCGGCCTGCTGGCCGACCGCACCCTGCAGGCGCCGGGCCAGGCCGGAGCCGGCCGCTCGCGCACGCACTGGATCCGCTTCCTCGGCGAACCGGCCGCCTTTTCCGACGGCGCCTTCCGCCTCGCGATGCTGCTGCGCCGCCCCGTGGTGTCCATGACCGGGCTGTACCACGGCGACAATCGCTACGAACTGCGGTTCGCGCCGCTGGCGGATTTCGGCGCGCTGCCGGCCGACCGGCAGGCACGCGACGCCGCGGTGGAGGCGGCGGTGCCGCGGTATGCGCGGCTGCTGGAGCAGCTGTGCCGCGAGAGCCCGTGGAACTGGTTCAACTTCTTCGACTTCTGGGCCGGCCTGCCCGCCGGCGGCGGCGAAACCCGAGATGCGACTTCCGATCCTTCCCCGCTTTCCGCGGCTGCCGCGGGCGCTGCTGATCCTGTTCCTGGCCCTGCAGGGCCTGGCGCACGCGGCGGCCTTTGACCTCGACGCGCTGCTGGCGCGCCTGGCGCAGGTGAAGTCGGGCCAGGCCACCTTCACCGAGGACCGGCGGGTGGCGCAGCTCGATCGCACCCTGCGCTCGACCGGTCGCCTGAGTTTCTCCGCGCCCGACACCTTCGTGCGCGAGACGCTGCAGCCGCGCCCCGAGCGCATGGCGGTCGTCGGCAACCAGGCGACGATCACGCGGGGCGGCCGCACGCAGACCACGCTGCTGGATTCCGTGCCGGAAGCCGCCGCCGTGGTGGAAGCGATCCGCGGCACGCTGACCGGCAACCGCGCCACGCTGGAGCGCTACTTCACGCCCGAACTGCAGGGCAGCGCCGACCAGTGGCACCTGGACCTGGTGCCGCGCGACGCACGCCTGCGCACCCAGGTCGTGCACCTGCGCGTCAGCGGCCGGCAAGCCGAGGTGCGCGAGCTGCAGGTGATGCTGGCCGACGGCGACACCTCGGTGATGCGGATCGAGCCGATGCAGGGAACGGGCCGGCCTTGAACGCGCAAGCCTCGCGGCCGCTGCGGCGCCAGCCGGCCGCCTGGATCTGGCTGGCGGCCATGGCGCTGGGGCTGTGGCTGTGCGCGCGCGCGGACTACGTCGCCGATCTCTCGATCTTCCTGCCCTCCTCCCCCAGCGCGGAGCAGCGCGTGCTGATGACGCAGCTCAAGAGCGGCGCCACCGCGCGCGTGCTGCTGGTGGGCATCCGCGGCGGTGAGCCGGCGCAGCGCGCCGAGGCCTCGCGCGCGCTCGCGGCCGCCCTGCGCGCCAGCGGCCTGTTCGAAGCCGTGCACAACGGCGAGCGCGGCGCCGACGAGGCGGTCGCGCGCCTGCTGTTCGAGCGGCGCTACCTCCTGAGCCCCGGCGTGGACGCGCAGCGCTTCACGGTGGATGGCCTGCGCGATGGCATCGCCGACACCGTCGGCCTGCTGGGCACGCCGGCCGGCGCGATGGTCAAGCCGCTGCTGTGGCGCGATCCCACCGGCGAGGCGGTGCGCATGGCCGAAGCGATGTTGCCCTCTTCGCCGCCGCGCGTGGAGGATGGCGTCTGGGTCTCGCGCACGCAGCCGCGCGCGCTGCTGGTGGCGACCACGCGCGCCGACGGGGCCGACCTCGACGGCCAGGCCGCCGCGCAGGCGCTGGTGCGCGAGCGATTCGCCGGCTTCGGGGCCAGGGGGCTGCACCTGGAGCTGTCCGGCCCGGGCGTGTTCTCCGTCGACTCGCGCGCCACGGTCAAGGCGGAGGTGGAACGCCTCGCCACGGCCGGCACGATCGCCCTGGTGGCGGTGCTGCTGGTCGCCTTCGGGGCGCTGCGGCCGCTGGCCTTCGGCGCCCTGCCCGTGGCCAGCGGCGTGGTGGCCGGCATCGCCGCGGTCAGCCTCGCCTCGGGACAGGTGCACGGGATCACGCTGGGCTTCGGCGTGACCCTCATCGGCGAAGCGGTCGATTACGGAATCTATTACCTGGTGCAGGCCCGGGGCCTCGGCCGCGCCGGCTGGCTGCGCGAGCACTGGCCCACGGTGCGCCTCGGGCTGCTGACCTCGGTGGCGGGCTTCGCGGCACTGGCGGTGTCCGGCTTCGGCGGGCTCGCGCAGCTGGGCGTGTTCGCGCTCAGCGGGCTGGTGGCCGCCGCGCTCACCACCCGCTACCTGCTGCCGCTGCTT